>NZ_JACAGF010000012.1:0-119765 GCF_030324345.1 Empedobacter sp. R750
CTGAACTCGTTATAGTGTACTCAAACTCTTTTCTCTTCTTTTTATACTACAATTTAAGATTTTCAAATCTAAAGGAACTTAAATTTTTAAAAATCAATACTCCATTATTTAATTCAATTGGTAAATCAGTTATTAATGTCACATAATAATTTCCTAAATATTGGTTATCTTCATTAAAAATTAAAATTTTATTTGTTGCTCTCTTTGATAATCCCCAAAATAATGTTGAATTCATTATTTTATATATTTTTCCTGTATTCACTTTTACATCACCTAAATAAGTAAGATGAGTTTCTGTTTCAGTATTTGCTTTCCATTTTCCGAACACAAACTCTTCTCCTTTTATATTATTTTTCAATACTTTCAATTGAATATCAGAATCTATAACTTGTGAATTTCCAACAAAACAAAATCCAATAAAAAAGAAGATTAATATTTCTTTCATTTTTTAGTACTTCTAATAGAATATAATCTCTAAAATACAAAAAAAGATAAATTCCACAAGCATAAGCAGTTTTTATGATAGTTTAGTGGACATAATTTCAAGTACTTTGTTTAATACAAATAAAGGCAATAATGAATAACAATATATCTCGCAAAGATTTTCTTAAAAATTCAGCTTTAGGATTAGCAGGATTTTCACTTTTACCAGGATTTTCACAAGCTGCACCAGATTTTCAATTAGATAAGACGAATGTAACAAAGCCAGGAAATTTCATCCTAAAAAATGTTCGTTTAGAAACAGGTTTCGAATATGAAAACGACGAAATCATTGGTACAAAAACAGATCTTTTTACAATTGAAATTTCTAACGGAAAAATCAAAAAAATCAGCCCAAATCAACCGAATGCAAAAGCTATCGATGCAAAAGGTTTGTTGATGTTACCATCTTTCAAAGATATGCACATTCATTTAGATAAAACCTTATATGCAGATAGATGGCGCTCAGTTCGTCGTTCTGGAGGAATCAAAGGAATGATTGAATTAGAACAAAAAGTTTTGCCTGAAATGTTGAAAAAATCTACCTACAAAGCAGAAAAACTGATTGAATTATTACAATCGTACGGAACAGGTTTTGCGCGTAGCCATGTGAACATTGAACCAACTTCTAAATTAGATTCATTGAAAAATTTAGAAATTGCTTTGGCGAATAAAAAAGATTCATTTGGAGCTGAATTGGTTGCTTTTCCTCAACATGGTTTATTCTACACCGATTCGATGCCGTATATGAAAGAAGCTGCTAAAATGAACATCGATTTTATTGGAGGTTTAGATCCTACAAATGTTGATGGCGCAATCGAGAAAACAATGGATGCAACAATTCAATTAGCGTTAGATCATAACAAAGGAATTGATATTCATTTGCACGAATCAGGAAAATCTGGTCATGATACCATTGACTATTTAATCAAAAAAGTAAACGAAAATCCACAATTAAAAGGAAAAACATTCGTCAGTCATTCTTTTGCATTAGCAACTTTAGATAAATCAAAACAAGAAGCCATTGCCGAACAATTGGGTGCAGCGCAAATCGGAATTGTTTCTACGATTCCTTTCGGAAGCTTAGTTATGCCAATTCCAACTTTATTAAAACATGGTGTAACCGTAATGACAGGAAACGACAGCATTGTGGATTATTGGAATACGTTTGGAACAGGAAGTGTTTTACAGAAAGCAAATCTTGCAGCACAGTTATACGGACAAAGTTCTGAATTTGGTTTATCAAGAATGTTGAAATTAGCAACCGCAGGACCAATTCCATTGAATGATAAAGGTGTACAACAATGGCCAAAAGAAGGCGATGATGCAAATATTATCTTGATTGATGCAAGTTGTTCTGCAGAAGCGGTTTCGAGAATATCACCTGTTCGTTCCTTAATTGTAAAAGGAAATATTGTCTATTAATTCAAAACTTCGTCATTCAAAATCATTCAAACTATAAATCATTATGAAATCAGTTTTAATTTTAATGTTTATGATGACAACGGTTACAGCATGTCATTCAACTCCAACAGAAGATTCAAATACAGAAATTATGAATGAAAAAGATATTGTAAAAGCAGTTAAAAATAACAATTTACAATCTGTTAAAAACTTATTAGAAAGTGGTGAAGATGTCAATAGCATTGATAGTAGCAAGCGTTCGTTATTGTTAATTGCAACTAATAATTCAAATATAGAAATCGCAAAATTATTGGTAAAACATGGCGCAGATGTTAATCAGCAAGCCGATAATCAAGATAGTGCATTTTTATATGCAGGCGCAAGTGGACAAACAGAATTAGTGAAATTATTTTTAGATCATGGCGCACGTTTTGATGTATTTAATCGTTACAATGGTTCTGCTTTAATTCCTGCTTGTGAGCGCGGACATGTAGAAACGGTACGATTATTAGCCAATACCAAAAATTATCCTGTAGATCATGTGAATCGTTTGGGTTGGACTGGATTAATGGAAGCCATTGTTTTGGGTGACGGAAGCAAAAAATATCAACAAATTGTTCAGATATTAAAAGATGCAGGTGCAAAAATGGATATTCCAGATTCTGATGGAGTAACGCCTTTGCAACATGCACAACAAAGAGGTTATAAAGAAATTGTAGCCATTATTAAATCATAAATCATCATGCAAACAAATTATAAAACAATCGCAAAAGGAAATTATACCTTAAAAAATGTACGATTAGAAACAGGTTTTATTGAGGATGAATCTGGAATTATCGGAACAAAAACCGATTTATTTTCGATTGAAATAAAAGATGGTAAAATAGCAAAAATAAGTGCTAAAAATCCTCAATTAACAGATGCAATTGATGCAAAAAGATTGTTAATGTTGCCTTCTTTCAAAGATATGCACGTTCATTTGGATAAAACATTGTATGGCTTACCTTGGCAAGCGCTTTCGCCAAAACGAAGAACAGTTGCGGATATGATTGCGTATGAGCAAGAAATTATTCCAGAATTGTTAAAAACTTCAGTTGAGCGTGGCGAGCAATTAATCAATTTATTACAACATTACGGAACTACTTATGCGCGTACACATTTCAATGTTGACACAACTTCTGGGTTGAAGTCTTTAGAAAATTTAGAAAAAGCCTTAGAAAATAAAAAGGAAACATTCAGTGCCGAATTGGTTGCTTTTCCTCAACACGGTTTATACTATACCGATTCTGCTTCGTTGATGAAAGAAGCTGCGCAATTAAAAAGCGTTGCTTTTGTTGGTGGATTAGATCCTTTCAGTATTGATAAAAACATCGAAAAAGCAATTGATTTTACGGTTCAATTGGCTTTGGATCATAATAAAGGAATCGATATTCATTTGCATGACACAGGAAAAGAAGGAATGCGTACAATTGAATATTTAGCTGAATTAACGATAAAAAATCCTCAATTAAAAGGAAAATCATATGTAAGTCACGCCTTTGCTTTAGCACATTTATCAAAAAATGAGGAACAAGAAATTGCAGAAAAATTAGCCGAAGCAAAAGTTGGAATTGTTTCTTCTGTTCCTTTCCGCAATAAAGTCGCCATGCCAATTCCTACTTTGGTAAAAAATGGTGTTGAAGTTTTAATAGGAAATGATAATGTACAAGATTACTGGAGCACGTTTGGAACGGGAAATATGTTGCAAAAAGCAAATTTGATTTCAGAATTATATGGTTTAGAAACTGAATATGATTTATCGAGAAATTTAGGTTTTGCAACAAAAAACATTACGCCATTAGACAACAAAGGAAGTCAACAATGGCCAAAAACTGGTGATAATGCTGATATCGTTTTGATTGATGCAAGTTGCTCTGCTGAAGCGGTTGCAAGAATGTCGCCTGTTTTAGCTTTAGCGCACAAAGGAAATTTAGTTTGGAAGAATTAATCAGAAAGAAACAATCGTTATATTTTACTATATTAGTACATTGTTTAAAATTAATGCGATTAAGATGAAGTTTACTTTTATAATTTTTATTTTACTACTATCAATAAATAATTACGGACAACAAACTATTTCGAAAAGTGAGGTTATAGATGCTAAGATAGAATTGTATGAAAATAAAATTGATTCTAAGCTAAGAGAACTTGATTTGAAAGAAGATAATTTAGAATTAAGCAAACAAAATGTCGCTGATATTATCAATTTTCATAAAGAAGGAATGGAGGAATTTCATCGAACTTTGAATTATTTATTGGTTGTGATGGGAATTATTGTTTCGGTTGTCATCGCTGCTGCAGGTTATTATCTAGAACGTTTTAACAAGAGAAAATCATTAGAACTCAAAAAAGATATTGATGCCTTGAAACAATCGATGGAAGAAAGTCTTGAAAAAATTAAGAAAGAATCTGAAATAGAATTAAATCTAATTCGTGCAGAAGCCAAACGTCAAATGAATCATTTCAAAAATGATTAAGCAAAAAAACAGACTAAATAATCAAATATTCAAAACTGAGTTAGATACAATATCTAACTCAGTTTTTTATTTTTTCTAAATCATTTCTAATAATAATCAATCATAGATAGCAAATTGAGTTAAAATTGATTGCGATTTTAGTAAATTTAAATACTTTTCGTTAGATTCGTCTGTCAAAGATTTATTATTTTTGCCTCAATTATACTCAACCTTAAAATGGCTATAAAAAACACGCAGGAAGTCCCAAAAACTCCTAAAAAACAAATCGTCAAAACAATTATAGGTATACTGTTTTTAGTAATCGGTTTATTACTATTGGCTTCGTTTATCTCTTATTTTTTTAATGGTTTTATGGATCAGAGTCAAATCTCTGATTTATTAGACAAAAGTCAAACCGCCGAGAATATCTTCGGGAAGTTTGGCGCATTATTAAGCGAAACATTCATTTTGCAAGGAATTGGAATCGTTTCATTTTTTGTCCCAGTTTTCTTTATCCTTTTGGGAATTAAAGTGGCTACAAATTGGAAAAAAATTAAACCTTTCACAACGCTTTATCAAAGCATTTTCTTCATGATTTGGTTGCCAATATTTTTTGGTTGCATTTTACCAACTCAACATATGCTTTCTGGCGTAATGGGATTTGAAATTAATGATTTCCTAAATAGCTTTATTGGTAAATGGGGTGTAATTTTATTGCTTTTCGTTAGTTTATTGATTTATTGTGTGATTCATTTCCGAATGACGTATCAATCTATCCAAGAAAAAATGGAAGAACGTGCGAAACAAAAAGAAATTGAGCGCATAGAAAAAGAGCAAGAAAAAATCAAGAGAGAACAGCTTGAATTAAGAAAACGCAAGGAAAAAGAAGAACAAGAAAAGATAAATAAATTCAATCAAGATGCCGAAAAGCAACAAGAAGATAGTTTATCGCAAGAATTAGAATTAATAGAACAACAAGAGAAAGAAGCAATTCAATCTCATAAAGTAAATCCAAACGAAGCATTTCATCAAGAATTTAAAATTAATCAACCAAAAGAGGAAGAAACAATCGAAGAAACTCCACTTAATATTACAGAATTAGTGGTTGAAGATTTGGCAGATCATGAGGAAGAAAATAATCAAGTAGATTTTTTATCAATTAATGATGAAGAAAATTTCGAAACAGAAATTCAACCAACTCAAAATTCTTCTGAAAATGGATTAGAATTAAAAGTTCAACACGTTGATGAGGAAGAAGAATTTGAAGCGACTTCTGCTCGATTAGTACAAGAACAAGGTGAGTACAATCAACGTTTAGATTTGCCAAATTATCAATTTCCTCCTATTTCATTGTTAAAAAAATATGACAACGGAAATACGTTAATTGATCAAAAAGAATTAGAAACGAACAAAAATAGAATTGTCGAAACTTTAGGAAACTACGGAATCGGAATCGATGAAATTTCAGCAACAATCGGTCCTACAGTTACATTGTACGAAATTGTACCAAAAGCTGGTGTTCGTATTTCTAAAATCAAAAATCTTGAGGACGACATTGCTCTAAGCTTGGCTGCGCTTGGTATCCGTATTATTGCGCCGATTCCTGGAAAAGGAACAATTGGTATCGAGGTTCCAAATTCTAATCCTTCGATGGTTTCCATGCATTCGGTAATTGCTTCGCAAAAGTTCCAAAATGCTGATATGGAATTACCAATTGCTTTCGGGAAAACAATTACGAACGAAACCTTTGTTGCCGATTTAGCAAAAATGCCTCACTTGTTGATGGCTGGTGCAACGGGACAAGGTAAATCGGTTGGTTTGAATGCAATTATTGCTTCGTTAATCTATAAAAAACATCCATCTGAATTAAAGTTTGTGATGGTCGATCCTAAGAAAGTTGAGCTTACTTTATATTCTAAAATAGAGCGTCACTATTTAGCAAAATTACCAGATTCGGAAGAAGCAATTATCACAGATAATACAAAAGTAATTAACACATTAAATTCACTTTGTATTGAAATGGATGATCGTTACGAATTATTGAAAAATGCTTTCGTTCGAAATATCAAAGAATATAACGCGAAGTTCAAACAACGTAAATTAAATCCAGAAGCAGGTCACAGATTCTTACCATATATTGTATTAATCGTGGATGAATTTGCAGATTTGATTATGACAGCTGGTAAAGAAGTTGAATTACCGATTGCTCGTTTGGCTCAATTAGCTCGTGCCGTTGGTATTCACTTGATTGTTGCAACTCAACGTCCGTCTGTAAATGTGATTACAGGAACAATTAAAGCCAATTTCCCTGGTCGTGTCGCTTTCCGTGTAACGTCAAAAATAGATTCGAGAACGATTTTAGATTCGCAAGGAGCTGATCAATTAATTGGTAAAGGTGATATGTTATACACAACTGGAAACGAATTAGTACGTTTACAATGTGCGTTTGTGGATACACCAGAAGTGGATAAAATTACCGAATTTATTGGTGAACAACGTGGTTATCCAGATGCGATGCATTTGCCTGAATATGTTGGTGAAGAAGGTGGTTCTAATTTAGATATTGATTTATCTGATCGTGATGTACTTTTTGAAGATGCTGCAAGATTAATTGTAATGAATCAACAAGGTTCTGCGTCTTTATTACAACGAAAATTAAAATTAGGATATAATCGCGCCGGACGATTGATTGATCAATTGGAAGCTGCCGGAATTGTTGGTCCTTTCGAAGGAAGTAAAGCTAGACAAGTGTTGATACAAGATGACATGAGTTTGGAACAGTTGTTGAATAATTTGAACTAAAATTTATTAAAAACAGATAGAAAATTAAATTGTATGAAAAAGATAATCTATTCTTTCATACTCTTATTAGTAGGGGTTGGAACATTAAACGCTCAATCAGCAAAACAAATCTTAGACAAAGTTTACGCTAAATATACCAACGCAAACTCGTATTACATCAAATTTGATTTTAGCCATAACGCAAATGGAAAATCAACAAGTCGTTCGGGGGAAGTTTTTGCAATGAAACAAAAATTTAACTTGAATGTAGGCGACATCAACCAAATTTTCACAGGAACTAAATTATATACAATTGCAAAAGATGATAAAGAAGTCACTATTTCTGATGCATCTAACACAGATGATTTCTTAACACCAACTAAAGTTTTGAACACGTATCGTACTGATTTCAGCTACGCTTTAACAGATAAAAAAACCGTTGGAGGAAAAACAATTCAGTATATAAAATTAACGCCAACTAAAACTTCTACAATCAAATATTCGGTTTTGGGAGTGAATACTGCGAATAATGAAATCTACGATTACAAGGAATATGGTAAAAATGGAGATACAACATCAATCGTTGTAAAAGATTACGTTCAAAATTTACTTATTCACAAAAGTTACTTTAACTTTGACCAAAAGAAATATAAGTCGCAAGGCTATATGATTACTCAATTATAATCAATGTTAAAAAAACTTGACTGGTATATAATCAAGACCTTTTTAGGTCCATTTTTTTTCATATTTAGTGTTCTATTTTTCATCTTTATCGTGCAATTTGCATGGCAACAAATGGAAAAATTTGTTGGAAAAGGTTTAGAATGGTACACTATTACCGAATTACTTTTTTGGTTAGGAATTAACGTTATTCAGCTTGTATTACCGCTTACAATCCTTTTAGGGTCTATTATGACCATGGGAGGTTTTGGAGAAAGATACGAATTAGCAGCAATGAAAGCATCTGGAATCTCACTTACCAGAATCCTTGCTCCATTGTTTACGTTAGTCGCTTTAATGTCTATTGGATTGTATTTTTTCGGAGACAAAGTGATGCCTTATTCCCAACAAAAAGCGCGAACAATGTACTTCAATATCTTACAAACCAAACCAACAGTAAGTATGAAAGAAGGTGTTTTTATCGAAACCGTTCCCGGATTTCAGATGAAAATTAATAAAGTTTCGGGCGAAAATTCAGAAAAATTAGAAGACGTTTTTGTACATCAGAATGCACCTTTTGGAGAAAATACGATGACAATTATTGCGAAAAAGGGAAATCTTGCACCAGATAAAAATGATAATCATTACTTGAAAATGGAACTTTTTGATGGAATTGCTTATACTGATAACATCAAAAATAAAAACTTTGATCAACGCAAACGTCAAGAAAATCAATATACGAAATTTGATACATTAAACTATTATATTGACATTTCAGATATTTTAAATTCTGGTAAAGACGAAGATCCAGGAAACTCTTACAAATACTTGGACGGAAAAGGTTTAAGACATCTTATCGATTCATTAAACACAGATTACAAGAAGTATTATAAAGATTTGAAAACGAATATGTTTAATCAAAACTATTTCTATTCAATCAAAGTAAAAGATATTGATACGGTAAAAACAAATATGATTTTTGACTTGAAAGAGCGAAATCGTCAAGAACAAGATCAAGTGCTTAATCAAGCTGTACAAATGGTAAATCGTGATCAAGAAAATATGACGTTTTCTGAACAAGAAATTGTAAACAGAGAAAAGTTATATTCAAAAGTAAATATTCATTACCAACGAAATTTCTCGTATGCGGTAACTTGTATTATTTTCTTTTTGATTGGATCATCTTTAGGTGCAATCGTAAAAAAAGGAGGAATTGGAATGCCAGTTGTTATCTCAATTATCATTTTCGTTATTTATTTTATCCTTAATTTCTCGGCAGAAAATATGGCGAAAAACGGAAAATTAGATCCAACTTTTGCCGCTTGGGCAGCGAATATTATTGCGCTTCCATTCTCTATTTTGTTTAGTTACAAAGCCAATCAAGATTCTGGATTATTTGACATCAGTATTTACGTTGATCCAATTGTAAAATACTTTAATAAGTTTAAGAAAACAAACAAAAACGAGGAGCATTCTCGTTATCAATAACATAAAACAATGGAAAATAGATCATCTCAATTAAACACAATTGAAGAAGCTTTAGAAGATTTAAAACAAGGAAAAGTTATCATTGTAGTTGACGATGAAGATCGTGAAAATGAAGGAGATTTCCTATGTATCGCCGAATTTGCAACGCCAGAAGTCATCAACTTTATGGTTACGCACGGACGCGGATTGGTTTGTACACCACTTACACAACAAAGATGTAAAGCATTAGGTTTGGACCTTATGGTTGGACACAATACAGCGATTTACGAAACTAATTTTACGGTTTCTGTAGATTTACAAGGTCACGGATGTACGACAGGAATTTCGGCTTCGGATCGTTCCAAAACTATTAAAGCTTTAATTGACGAAAATACAAATCCAGATGATTTAGGAAAACCAGGACATATTTTCCCATTAATTGCAAAAGATGGTGGAGTTTTGGTTCGCATGGGACATACAGAAGCTGCTGTTGATTTGGCGCGCATGGCGGGACATTATCCTGCTGGATGTATTGTCGAAATTTTGAAAGAAGATGGAGAAATGGCTCGTTTGCCAGAATTGTTAGAGATTGCGAAGAAATTTGATCTTAAAATTGTTTCGATTGAAGATTTGATTGCTTACCGATTAGAAAATGAATCGTTAGTAAAACGAATCGAGCAATTTCCAGCAAAAACAAGATTCGGAGAATACGAATTAATCGCTTATCAACAAACAACAAATAATCAAGTTCACTTCGCTTTGAAAAAAGGAAAATGGACAAAAGATGATGTGGTTCCAGTTCGTGTAAAATCAACAAATAGCTACTATGATTTGTTTAGCGCTTTACAAAACGGTGAAACACCATTGTTAGAAAAAACGATGAACATCATCAACGAAGAAGAAAGAGGTGTTGTAATTTTTATTAATAACATTCAAAATTCTGAATTGATTGAACAAAAATTAGAGATTTTCAAAAGTTTTTCTGAAGGAAAATCCAAATCAGGTGTTTTATCAGCCGATGAAAAAGATCACGGAATTGGCTCTCAAATCATCAAAGATTTAGGCATCCAAAAAATGAATTTGATTACGCGTACTTTAGAAGAACCACATACAACACAATATGGTTTGGAAATTGTAAAATGCACTAAATTGTAAAAGATAATTTATCCAACATATACAAAAGCAGTTCTGAAAAGAGCTGCTTTTTTTTGTAGATTTAACTACTAATTATCACACCTATGAAAATAAAATTAATTTTCACATTAATTATTCTGTCGTTCTCTATTAATAGTTATTCGCAAAACTTCATTAATTATAGAGAAATTGTATTTCGAAATTTTCAACAAGAATATAAAGGTCAAAAAAATATATTTTTAGATTTGAATCCTGATATCTACAATGCTACAAATTGTTTTAATGAAGAAAAGAAATTAATTCTTAATACAAATGATTTAGAAAATGTTATAAACAAAAGTATTGTTGATTCTAAAAAGTTTAAAATTATATCTCAGAAAAAATATCCTTTAATAACTATTTCAAACTCTTATATCTTTGAAAATAATTATGACGATTTATATGTATCACTAAATTATTATTTAGATAAAAACAATGTAAAAACTAGAACTTATAAATTATCCAAAACAGGAAAAATTAAAGATAATTGTCAAATAGATTTAGGTTTAATTTATTCTCATTAAGATATTTATAACTTATAACACTGCAAAACATTCATTATGTATAAATATTTATTCGTAATTATTATTTTCCTTTTCAATACAAGTTTTTCTATTGCTCAATCTCAAGAAGAAAAAAGGGCTATTGAACATTTTGAACAAAAATATTCTGAACAAAACTTTAAAAAACCTAAAAAAAATGTACAGAAAATATCAGAATACAAGTACAAATATAATAAAGATACTATCTCTATAAGCGCAAATCCTGAATTAAAATTACTTTTGGAAAACAATTTATTATATCCATTTTACAAAGATAAAGATGGAATTTCTCGTACTTATATTATTAGAAATTTACAAGAAATAAAAACTATTTCATCCTCAAAAACAAAACGATTCAGCTTATGGTTAAACACTGCTTGTAGAAAAGATTTGAATAAAATTTGCCTGATTAATCCACGTATTTACTATATAGAAGTAAAATGTGACAAAAACTGTAACGAACAAAGTTTTTACAAAAATGCAAGATTAACTTATTTAGGAAAAGGAGGTATTATTCTTTAAAAGATAGTAAAACAAAAAATTATGACAATAGAAAAAATTGAAACCGAATTTATTATTGATGATGGATTTCCTTCTCCTAAAATAATTTCTAACTCTAATAATCTTTATTTAAATTTTAGAGTTGATGATGAAAACTATGAAACGATTACTTTAAAATTTCTTAACCATCATCTATACAAAATAGGTTATCCAGGAAATGAAACTCTTTATTATCATCCTTATAGTATTTACGGAATTAATTCGTCTGAGATTTATTTGATAAAAGATTCAGATTGGATAAATGAATTAAAAGAAATCGATAAAAACCATCCTTATTTTAATGAGGATAAATGGAATTCTTTAAATCATTATGTAATTACTTTTCATGATGATTTATTCGAGTGTATTGCTAAAAGCTTTGAAATTACAAATGATATAAATTTTGATAAAATTGTACTATAAAAAAAGCTTCTCGCGATCGAGAAGCTTTCTTATTAATAATCATCATAATATTTAATGCGCATAATGTTTACGAGAAACAAAATGCAGAATTTTCTGAACTAATTTTGTGTTTTTATAAAGATTCCAGTTCATTAATAAAACACTGAACAAAATTACTGCCAAACCGTAAATTTGCAAATGAGTTACGACATCATCTGTAAAAAAATAACTCAATGCAACGGCTACAATAGGGTTTACATACGCATATGTAGAAACTTCCACAGCTGGTCGGTATTGCAACAACCAAACATATGATCCAAAAGCAAGAATTGAGCCAAAAGTCGTTAAATAAGCCATTGCCAACCAATCTTCTGTCGCTACATTCGCAAAATTAAAATTAGCATATTCTCCATTGAAGATTGCAACTGTATTAAACAAAACTCCAGCAGTAATCATTTGCCAAGCCGTTTTGACCATGATGTTCAAATCTTCTTTTGGTTTCGTAACTTCTTTTTTCTGCTTTTCTGTTACATATTTTGAATACAAAGAACCTAACGTCCAAGCAATCGAACAAAAGATAAGAACAATCAACCCAATCATATTTAAGAATTGTTGATCTGCATCTGCATGCACAGTGGTTGTTTGTTCATAGAATAACATCAAAACACCAACAAAGCCTAACAAAACGCCTAAAATCGTAGGAATACTTGAAAAATTTTGTTTCCATTTCGGTTTATCTAATACAATAAACCAAATCGCTGCCGATGCTGCCATAATTGCAACAATTCCACTTGGTAAAAATTGTTCGGACCAAATAATCCCAGCCATATCAATAAACAACAACATAAAACCTGTAAACATACATTGTTTCACAATTTGTTTATCCCACAGCTTGTAACCTTTCAGTTTACAATATCCCATTAACATTGTGCTCGCCGCAATAAAGCGAAACGAACCCAAAATAAACGGACTAAAACCATGCAAAGCCTTATCTATAAAAAAATAAGTTGATCCCCAAACTACATAAACCACGAAATACGCTGCAATAATCAGCCACTTACTTGGTTGATTCCCTTTCATTCAATCTCTATTTTTTAAATCGTTGGTATAACGATATTTTGTTCTTCTTTTATTGTTTGTAAAACTATAGTTGTACGCGTAGAAGTGATTCCGCCAATTTTACTCAAATGTTTGCGCATCAATTCTACCAAACCTTCGTTATCAGAAGTTCTCACTTTGATTAGATAACCATCTTCTCCAGCAATATCATGAACCTCTAAAACTTCTGGAATTTCGGCAAGTTGTCTTCCTACTGTTTCATCACCGATAATATCTACGGTTTTGATAAACATATACGAAAGTAATTTTTGTCCAACTGCCACTGGATTTATTTTTGCGTGATAAGCCAAAATAACTTGTTTATTTTCAAGCTTTTTCACTCGTTCTAATATTCCAGAAGGTGCCATTCCCAATTCTCTTGCGATGTCTGCATTGTTAATACGTGCATTATCTTGCATTAATCGCATGATTTTCAAATCAGTAGCATCTAAATTAAATTCTATCTTTTCCATTTCGACTGCAAAATTAAGACTATTTTGAATAATATTCAAAAAATATATCAAAAATTGTATGTTATTCTTGATATTATTTTAAACTTTAAATTAAATTCATTTTAATTCTATAAAACAATATCATTATTCAAAAGAAAAGGCTACTCAAAAATGAGTAGCCTTTCTATTATTTTAAAAAATTTTGGTTAGAGAATTAGTTTCCTCCTTCTTCCATTTTCTTTTTCAATTCTGCTAATGAATCGATATCTCCTAAAGTAGAAGTTTCGATTGTGTTAGATGAATTGTTGTTATTGTTGTTAGATGATCTCTCAGCTTTAACTTCTTCCTCACGGAAAGTAGCTGTGTGAGAAACTACTACACGACGGAATTCTTTGTTGAACTCGATAACTTTGAAAGATGTTTCTTCACCTTTTTTGATACGAGATCCGTCTTCTTTCTCTAATGTACGAGCTGGAGCGAAAGCTTCAACATCAGCATCTTCGAATTGTACTGTAGCACCTTTGTCAAATACGTCAACTGCTTTACCTGTGTGAACTGTACCTACTGCATATTTAGCTTCGTACTGATCCCATGGGTTTTCAGTTAATTGTTTGTGACCTAAAGATAAACGACGAGCTTCTACGTCTAATTCTAAAACTACTACGTCTAAGATATCATCAACTGCACAGAATTCTGATGGGTGTTTGATTTTCTTAGTCCAAGATAAGTCAGAGATGTAGATTAATCCGTCAACACCTTCTTCTAATTCTACGAATACACCGAAGTTAGTGAAGTTACGAACTTTACCTTTGTGAGTAGAACCTACTGGGTATTTAGTTGTAATATCTGTCCAAGGATCTGGAGTTAATTGTTTGATTCCTAAAGACATTTTTCTTTCTTCTCTATCTAAAGTTAAAACTACTGCTTCAACCTCATCACCTACTTTTACGAAATCTTGAGCAGAACGTAAGTGAGTAGACCATGACATTTCAGAAACGTGGATTAAACCTTCTACACCTGGAGCAACCTCAACGAATGCACCGTAGTCAGCTAAAACAACTACTTTTCCTTTAACTTTATCACCAACTTTGATATCAGCATCTAAAGCATCCCAAGGGTGAGCTTCTAATTGTTTAATACCTAATTGGATACGAGATTTATCTTCGTCGAAATCTAAGATTACAACGTTGATTTTTTGTCCATCTTCTAAGATTTCAGATGGGTGATTGATACGAGACCAAGATAAGTCAGTGATGTGGATTAAACCGTCAACACCTCCTAAGTCTACGAATACACCGTAAGATGTGATGTTTTTAACTTCACCTTCTAATACTTGTCCTTTCTCTAATTGAGCAACGATTTCTTTTTTCTGAACTTCGATATCTGCCTCGATTAACGCTTTGTGAGAAACTACTACGTTTTTGAATTCTGGGTTGATTTTAACAACTTTGAACTCCATAGTTTTTCCTACGAATTGTTCGTAATCACGGATTGGTTTAACATCGATTTGAGAACCTGGTAAGAAAGCTTCAATTCCGAATACGTCAACGATCATACCACCTTTAGTACGAGCTTTGATGTAACCGTTAACGATTTCTTGAGAATCGTGTGCTTTGTTAACAGCATCCCATGCATTTAATGTACGAGCTTTTTTGTGAGATAAAATTAATTGTCCATTTTTATCTTCACGTTGATCAACCATTACTTCAACGATATCCCCAACTTTCAAGTCTGAGTTGTAACGGAATTCGTTTAATGAAATAACACCTTCTGATTTGAAGTTGATGTCAACGATAGCTTCTTTATCTGTAATACGTACAACTTGTCCTTTGAATACTTCATTCTCATGTAAGTCTTCTAAAGTTGTATCGTACATTTGCTCTAATTCAGCTTTTTCTTTACGATCTTCTTCGTTTAATCCTGATTCGAAAGATTCCCAATCAAATGATTCTGGCGCTACGTTTGCATTAGCAGACGCATCTAATACTGGAGTGTTTAATACAACTTCTTGTACTTCCTCTTGTTTTGTTTCTTTAGACATAATTCTAAAAATTTGTATCTCAATCTATTTTATTTCGGAATCTTCAAATGCAAATAAATGACCGAGAGATGTTTAACTTAATAATTAATCGCTTGATTCCTAAACCATTTTAGCGAGTGCAAAGATAAACAATTATATTTTAATATTTGGAATAATTTTAGATTCAACTCAAAGAAATTTAAGATTTTATAAACGAATTACACTCTTGTTTATTCGTAACTTGTAATCGAATCTCAACTTTATGGATAGTTTAAAGAAAATAAAACGATTCTCAAAAATCGTAAAAGTCGTTTCAAAATATGGTTTTGAAGAAATTCTTTCTCGTGGAAACGATTTATTTCATTCTGATCAAAATACCGAATTTTTCAACAGTTCTTTCAATCAACGATTCCGAATGGCTTTGGAAGAACTTGGTCCTACTTATATAAAATTTGGTCAATTATTAAGCAATCGAAAAGATTTGGTTCCAGATTCTTTAGTAGAAGAGTTAAAGAAATTGCAAGATAATGTTCCGCCAGAAGAAATTGACATCAAACAAAAAATTAGAGATGAATTTGGAATAGAACCAGACGAACATTTTCTTTTTATAGAAGAACAACCTTTTGCTGCTGCAAGTATTTCGCAAGTTTATCGTGCCACTTTGTTGAATGGAGAAAAAGTTGTTTTCAAAGTAAAACGATCTAATATTCAGAAAATAATTGAATCAGATTTAGCCCTGATTCGAGACATTGTTCATTTTTTGGAAAAAAAATATGAGAAACTTCAAAAATTATTCATTTCTGAAATCGAAAAATCATTTGAAAATTCAATTCTGAAAGAACTTTCATTAACCAATGAATTTCAGAACATCGAACGTTTCAGAAAAAATTTCGAGAATAGTAAAGATGTTTATGTTCCGAAAACATATGAAGATTATTCGAACAACAATTTTCTTTGCATGGAATTCATAGTAGGTTTCAAGGTAAATGATGTTGAACAGTTAGAAGCTTTAGGAGTTGACCCGAAAAAAATCGTACAGAAAGGTTTTGATATTTATTTGAAACAATTACTTGATGATGGATTTTTTCATGCTGATCCACATCCCGGAAATATTTTTATTTTAAAAGATGGACGACTTGCTTTTATAGATTTTGGTTCGATGGGAATTTTAGCCATCAACGAAAAAGAGGCTTTAGAAAATGTTGTAATTGATTTTGGATTAAAAAATCCGAAACGAATTGTTCGTTCACTCAAAAAAATGGCAATTAAACATTATATCGAAAACGAAAAACAATTAGAACGTGATATTGCAGATATTTTTGATTACTTAGAATACAATACCGTTGATACGATAGAAGTTCAAATCATCATCAAAAAATTCAATAATATTCTACAGCGAAATCATGTTTTATTACCCGAATATGTTTACATTTTACTACGCGGAATTGCGCTTATAGAAGGAATTGGACAACAATTACACGCTGATCTTAATGTGCAACGTTCGATGCGCCCTTATGCAGTAAAATTGGCTCGACAAAAATTTCATCCTAAATATTTGAGTAAAAAAGCAATTGATAATTTTAAAGATATTCAGGATTTAATCAACGATTTACCAGAAGATACCTTGAAATTAATCGAAAAAGTAAACAATGATAAATTGGCTTTAAACTTTAAGATTGATCAAATAGGTAATATTCAGAAATTAATAAAAGACAGCATTAATAAACTGGTTTTAGCGATACTTACTTTAGCTTTTGGAATTGGAGCAAGTATGTTAGCTAATACAACTGTTCGTCCTGTGATTCTAGACATGCCACTACTTTCTTGGATTGGTTATTTATTATCTATCTTTACAGCTGGATGTATTATTATATTAGTTTTTAGAAAGAAATAATAAAATTAAAATTAATAAAAATAAAATAGCCACCTCAATGAGGTGGCTATTTCTATTGTAAGCTATTCAAAGAATTATTATTTCTTTTTTGTAGCTGTTTTTTTGATAACTTTTGTTTCAGTTACTACAGCTGTTCTAGGTAATACCTCAACACGTCTGTTTCTTTGGTAACACTCTTCAGTGTTTTCAGTACATAACAATTGAGATTTTCCTAAACCACGAGCAGTTAAACGAGCTTTATCCACTCCACCTCTTTCAACTAAAATATTAACTAACGCTTGAGCACGTTTTAAAGATAATGTTTTGTTATAAGCGTCTTTACCTCTTTGGTCAGCATGTCCGTCAATGTAGAAGCTTTTTTCTTTTAAATCATCAGAATTTAAAATTTGAGCAGCTACACGTACATCTTCGTAAGAAGAAGGAACAATTTTATCAGAGTTGTATTCGAATAAAATATTAGATAAACGTTTTGCTACGTGAACTTCAGTCCATGGACATCCGTTATTTTCTTTTGGTCCTGGTACAGTTGGACAAGCATCATCTGGATCTGGAATACCATCACCATCTGTATCTGGACAACCTTGGAATTGAGGTAAACCTGGTACATCTGGACAAGCATCATCTTTATCAGGAATACCGTCACCATCTCTATCTGGCCAAGGACAACCATTGTTTTCAATTGGTCCTGGAACTGTTGGACAAGCATCGTCTTTATCTGGAACACCATCACCATCTGTATCTGGACAACCTTGGAATTCAGCTAAACCAAATTCTGTTGGACAAGCATCATCTTTATCAAAGATTCCATCTCCATCAGTATCTGGACATCCGTTTGTTGATGGATCATTTGTAGCAATACCTGGAGTATCTGGACATGCATCTTCATCATCAGGAATACCATCTTTATCTCTATCTGGTCTTCCGAAACGGAAAGTAACTCCTACTGTGTGTTGGAAGAAGTCAAAATAATTGTTTCCTCCGTAAGCTGGTAACCAGTTGTAATCAGAAGCAACGTTTAAACCAAAGTTTTTAGTAAACCAAAAGTTCATACCAGCACCTAAAGAAGCTACGAAATGATTTTTCTCTAAATCTTCAACTTCAGTTAATTGATAAGTTTCATTTCCATCACCATTACCATAGTAAGCTGTTAATGGAAATTGTAATCCTGTGTAGTCGTATCTGTGGTAACCAGCACCTACACGGATATATGGATCAAACCAAGAATCTTCTTTTAAGATATAACCATTAGCTAACTTATAACGTAAACCTAAACCAGCATTGATGAATAATTCATCTTTGATACGTAATCTGTTGTTATCAACTTCACCTACTGAAGCAGTTAAATCAACATCAAAAGATCTGTTTAAGTTACGGATGATAGATAATTTAGATAAAGGAGGAACGATATCCCAATTATCTGTTTTGAAATACTGGTTGAATGGTCCAGTGATCGAGTTGTGATCAACTGCGTGAGCACCAACTGTAATTGCCCAAGGATTCTTAGAATTCTGAGCATCTACAAAAGAATTACCCGCTAGGAATAATACTACTGCAGATAATAATAGATTAAACTTTTTCATTATCAAATATTTAGCGTTTTAAATATATTAAATTTTACTTAATTTTTATACAATTATAAGACAAATTTAAGAATTCTTTATCATTCTATCCAAATCTCTTTTCAAATCTTTTCCTTTTATTGTGTTTCTTTTGTCAAAAAGTTTCTTCCCTTTTGCCAAATATATCTTCAATTTTGCCAACCCTTTATTGTTTATAAACAGCGTGGTTGCTACAATTGTCAATCCTGTCTCTTTCGTTTTGCGTTCCAATTTTCGCAACTCAGATTTTTGTAATAAAAGTTTTCTGTCTCGTCTCGTTTTATGATTAAAGTATGTTCCCCAATCATATTCGTCAATAAACATATTAACAATATAGAGTTCTCCATCCTTCATTTGACAAAAACTTTCGGTAATCGAAGCTTTTCCCATTCGGATAGATTTTATTTCAGTCCCAAATAATTGGATGCCGGCTTCGTAAGAATCTAATAATTCATACTCAAACCTTGCACGTTTATTCTTAATCGTAACTTCTTTCTGCACTTTATTTTATTCCAATTAAAATTTGTAACTTTGCCGGAAGGTCAAACAAACATCATACCAAAAATTATGTTAAATGTTTCTAATTTATCGCTTCAATTCGGCAAGCGTGTACTTTTCGACGAAGTTAATATAAAATTTACAAATGGCAACTGTTACGGGATAATTGGTGCTAATGGAGCAGGAAAATCTACTTTCTTAAAAATATTATCAGGTGAAATCGATCCAACTTCAGGACAAGTTAGTCTTGAAAAAGGAAAACGTATGTCTGTCTTAGAACAGAATCACTTCAAATATGACGAATATACAGTATTGGATACTGTTTTACGTGGAAATAAAGTATTATACGATATTAAAGAACGTATGGATGCTTTATATGCTAAACCAGATTTTTCTGAAGAAGATGGTATCAAAGCAGGAGAATTAGGTGTCGTTTATGAAGAAATGAACGGATGGAATGCAGAATCTGATGCTGCTACATTATTATCTAATGTAGGAATCGATTCGGATATGCATTATACGTTAATGGGAGATTTAGATAATAAAGCAAAAGTTCGTATTTTGATTGCGCAAGCTTTATTTGGAAATCCTGACGTGTTAATCTTAGATGAGCCTACCAACGAATTGGACGTTAATACAATTCAATGGTTAGAGGATTTCTTAGGTAATTTCGAGAATACTGTAATTGTTGTATCGCACGACCGTCACTTCTTAGACGCGGTTTGTACGCATATTTGTGATTTAGATTTCTCTAAATTAAACCTATATTCTGGTAACTACACATTCTGGTACGAATCTTCTCAGTTAGCTGCAAAACAACGTGCACAACAAAACAAAAAAGCAGAGGAAAAGAAAAAGGAATTACAAGATTTCATTGCTCGTTTCTCTTCTAACGTTGCTAAAGCAAAACAAACGACTTCTCGTAAAAAAATGATCGAGAAATTAAATATCGAAGATATCAAACCTTCTTCTCGTCGATATCCAGCACTTATCTGGGAACAATCGCGTGAGGCTGGTGATCAAATCTTAGAAGTAAACAATTTATCTGCTTCTGTAGATGGAGAAGTTTTATTTAAAGATGCGAACATCAACTTGAAAAAAGGTGATAAAATTGGTATTTTCTCTCGTAACTCGAAAGCAGTTTCTCAATTTTTCGAAATTCTTTCAGGAAAAGCTCAGCCAGATTCTGGAGATTTTACTTGGGGAATTACAACAACACAAGCGTATTTACCTTTAGATAATACAGATTTCTTCAAAGAAGATATCAACTTGGTTGATTGGTTACGTCAATATACAGAATCAGACGATGAACGTCACGAAGAATTTATGCGTGGTTTCTTAGGGAAAATGTTATTCTCTGGAGACGAAGCTCTTAAAAAATCTTCTGTTTTATCAGGAGGTGAAAAAATGCGTTGTATGTTCTCTCGCATGATGTTATTACGTGCAAACGTATTATTGTTAGACGAGCCAACAGGTCACTTAGACTTAGAATCGATTACAGCATTGAATAATTCTTTGGTTAATTTCAAAGGAACAATTTTAATGGGTTCTCATGACCACGAATTGATTCAAACAACTTGTAACCGTATTATCGAGTTAACTCCAAACGGAATCATCGATCGTTATATGACGTATGATGAATTCTTAGATGATCCAAAAGTAAAAGAATTAAAAGCAAAATATTACGCTTAATAATTTCTTTCACCATATTTCTAAAAATCCAGAAGGTTCTACTTTCTGGATTTTTTTATTCATAAATTATTCTATCTTTGAGTTAGAATTTTTCGCATGATTCAACTTCCTACCATATTACTTTATCTCATTATTGCATTGATTATTTTTCTAATCATTATGATTACATATTTAATCCATTCATTAAAATCTGAGAAAAAAATAAGTCATGAGCAAACGCAACGTTTAGACAATTTATCTACAAAAGTTGATGAGTTAAAATTGGAGTCATACGAAGCAAAATTGAATCCACATTTGTTCAAAATATTCTCAATTCGATTCAATCCAATGCGTACCAAACCTATTATACGATTGATAAATTAGCTAATGTATTGGATTATATTTTGTACGAAAGCAAAGACAATTTTGTGACGATAAAAGATGAAATAGATTTCACTAAAAACTTTATTGAAATTAATAAAGTAAAAGTTTCGCCTTTGTTTGATTTTCAAGTTAAAACGAAAATTGATGAAACTTCACCTTACTATCAAAAAAAAATTATTTTACCTTTATTAAGTATTGATTTTATTGAAAATGCTTTCAAACATACCGATTTTCAACAAGCCAATTCATTTATAAAAATTATGCTTGAACTGAATAATAAATCATTTCAAATTCAAGTAATGAATAAAATTTCTCCAAAAAATAGTTTGAAAAAAGAAACTGGCGGACATGGAAGTCAATCATTAGAACATCGCCTAAAAATGGTTTACGGCGACGATTTTTCACTTTCTAAAACTATTGAACAAGATATTTTTGTAGCCAACTTAAAAATAAATCTACATGAGTTTTACACTAAAATGCATACTAATTGATGACGAAATTCTTGGGTTAAAGTACCTAAAAATGTTATGTGAACAAATGGAGGACATAGAAGTTGTGAAAGCTTATGTTGATCCTGAATTATTCATTAACGAAATTGAAAACTTAGATTTTGACTTTTGTATTTTGGACATCGAAATGCCTAAAATAAATGGTTTACAAATCGCTAATTTATTAAAAGAAAAACCGTTTATTTTTTCTACTGCTTATAAGGAATATGCTGTTGATGCTTTTGATTTAGATGCGACAGATTATATTCAAAAACCAATCAAAAAAGAGCGTTTACAACAAGCTGTTGACAAAGTAAAAAAGCGTTTGCAAAATAGTTTTTCGACACCAAATAATTTTGTGCAATTAAATTCGGATAAAGGAAAAATTTTGTTGCAGTTTAATCAGATTTTATACATTACAACTTCTACCGTTGACAGTCGTGATAAAGTGGTTTATTATCAAGATTTATCATTCTTGATTTTGAAAAATATCACTCTTGATGCATTGTCAGAAATGTTACCCGAAAAAGATTTTGTCCGCATCAATAAACGAGAAATAATCAGCTTACATCACATCAAATATTTCCACTCAGACAATGTTACTTTAGACATTTTATCGAAAGAGAATAAAGAAATCAATTTGGTATTAAGCGAAGTTTACAAAGCTAATTTTATTGCTCAAATTTCAATTTGATTACAAAAAAAATCCATTTCATTACATTTTACTCGAGTTTAAAAAATATTGATATTTTTCTGTAAATTAATTTCTGACTTTTGTTGAAAATTAACGCCATGAAAAAATCGACAAGAAATTCAATTTTTTATATCGTAACCATTCTACTTTGTTCAATCATGATGTATTTTATTGTGATAAGAGCAGAAGAAATGGAAGCTGGAAAACATGTTGTTCACGCTGCAAACGGAAGCAATTACTTCAATGACTTTATCAACAGTATAACACATAATATTGGACATCCGCTTGCTATTTTATTAGCACAAATTGTGACCATTATATTTACCGCAAGGGTTTTTGGATGGATTTTTAATAAAATTGGACAACCAACTGTAATTGGAGAAATTATTGCAGGTATTTTCCTTGGTCCTTCTTTTATTGGCATGCATTTCCCAGAATTTTTTGGCGATCTTTTTCCAAAAGAATCGTTAGGAAACTTAGAATTTATCAGTCAAATCGGTTTGATTCTATTCATGTATGTTATCGGAATGGAATTAGACCTGAAAGTGCTAAAGAAAAATGCACAAGACGCGATTGTTATTAGCCACGCAAGTATCATTATTCCATTTACACTTGGTTTAGCTTTAGCTGGATTAATTTACATGGAATTCGCGCCAGAAGGAATTAATTTTCTATCATTCGCCCTGTTTATCGGAATTTCGATGAGTATTACAGCCTTTCCGGTTTTGGCACGAATTGTACAAGAACGCGGAATTAGCAAAACACGTTTAGGTTCTATTGTAATTACTTGTGCTGCTGCCGACGATATCACAGCTTGGTGTTTATTAGCTGCGGTTATCGCCATTGTAAAAGCTGGTTCATTCATCAGTTCTATCTATGTGATTTTACTGGCAATTGTTTACGTTATCGCAATGGTTCGTTTCGTTCGCCCTTTTCTAAAGCGCATTGCAGACGTACATTCGAGCAAAACAACGCTTACAAAACCTATTATTGGAATCTTTTTCTTGGTGCTAATTATTTCTTCTTATTTAAGTGAAATCATTGGAATTCATGCGCTATTTGGTGCTTTTTTAGCTGGAACAATTATGCCAGATAATCTTAAATTCAGAAACTTATTCATCGAAAAAATAGAAGATGTTTCATTGGTTTTATTACTTCCTTTATTCTTCGTTTTCACAGGTTTAAGAACACAAATTGGATTATTAGATACGCCACATTTATGGCAAACAGCAGGATTGATTATTTTGGTAGCTGTAACTGGAAAATTTGTAGGAAGTGCAGTCGCCGCTAAATTTGTTGGACAAAACTGGAAAGATAGTTTGACCATCGGTGCTTTGATGAATACACGAGGTTTGATGGAATTAGTCGTGTTAAACATTGGATATGATTTAGGAGTTTTAACACCAGAAGTTTTCGCTATGATGGTGATAATGGCTTTGGTCACAACTTTTATGACAGGTCCAGCTTTGGATTTAATCAATTGGATTTTCCGCAAACAAAAAACAGAAAATGAACTTTCTGAAATTAGTCAAAGTCAGAAATATAAAATTTTAATTGATTTTCAAACACCCGAAAAAGGTGCTGAATTATTGCGAATAGCTAATAGCTTTATCAAAAAACAAGACGAAAATTCACTTGTTTCTGCAATTCATGTGATGAAAAGTAGCGAAGTGCAACATTTCAATCTTGAGGATAGAGAAGCAGAAATTTTCGAACCGATTATTGAGGTTTCCGAAGAGTTGCATCAAGATGTAACAACCATGTTCAAAGTGTCTACAGATATGGTTTTCGACACCGTTGATGTTGCGCAAAAAGGTGATTACGATTTGATGTTAATGGGTGTAAGAAATTCTATTTATTCAGGTTCGTTGTTAGGAAATATTTTAGGATTTACAACTAAAATTATTGATCCAGATATTTTAATTGGTCAAGTTACTGGAAAAGAAAACATGTTTGATCATTCAATTTTCAATGAAAGAACGAAACAATTATTGAACAAATCAACCGTTCCTGTTGGAATTGTTTTGGACAAAAATTTCACAAAAGCAGAAAAAGTTTTTCTTCCACTTTTCGGGAATAAAGATGCCGATTTACTGAAATATGCACAACGTTTAATCTCGAATAGCGAATCTCAAATTATTATTGTAGACGTGAGCGGTTACACAAAACGTCATTCAGAAGTAAAAGAAATTATTCGTAGTATCGAAAATATTGCTCCAAATCATATTAGTCTTTCGTACAAACAACAACTGGATAAAGAGTTTTTGGATGAAATGGATTTGATGATGATTAGTATGGAAAGTTGGAAAAACCTTATCGAAACAAAAAGCATTTGGATTTCCAATGTTCCAACAACTTTGATTATTTCTGAGTAGAATATATATTTGTTGAAAATTTAACTAAACATGAAAAAAATAGTTATCATTTTCTTTATAATTATATCATCAAATTTAATTGCACAAAAAACTGAAGCATATAATAGTTTTATTAAAGAATTAAAAAAGGATTCTAAAATCGATAAGAATGATAAAACTGTTTACAATCTTCTCAACAACTTTTATGACGAGATGCTACAATCTGACGCAGGTGGTATAAAGCCTGAAACACTTAAGAAAATTACCGATTTTTATGCGAATAAAGATTCAAAGAACAAACAAATTTTGGATATGTTTATAGCATATCAAAATAATATAAGTGATGCTGTTGCTAATGGAAGTATACCTGATTCAAAATTTCAATTAGAGTTAATAAATGATTTACAAGAAGAAATTAAAAACACCTATAGTGACATTCCTGTTATTGTATTAATTTATAATATTGAAGCTTTAAGCTTAGATAACCAATCAAAAGAATCTGCAAATTTAATTGAATCAAGTCTTAAAAGTTTTCCAAATTCTATACCTTTAAAAGTCTATAAATACTTATCATCAAAAGATGAGAAAATAAAAAATGACTTAGTTAAAAATCATTCTGAGCATTGGATGGTTCAACAATTTGGGATAAAATAAAATACAACAAAAAAAATCCAGCTGAAAAGCTGGATTTTTTGTTATTATAAATTTCTAAAACTGATTAAACATCAATTTTTGCATAGTGTGCATTTTTCTCGATAAACTCACGACGAGGCGGTACATCATCACCCATCAACATAGAGAACACGCGATCTGCTTCTGTCGCATTGTCAATCGTTACTTTACGCAACGTTCTGTGCTCTGGATTAAGTGTTGTATCCCATAATTGCTCCGCGTTCATTTCCCCAAGACCTTTGTATCGTTGAATTGTAACTCCTTTACCAGAACCATCTGTAGAGAATTCTGCAGTTAAACGTTCACGATCTTTTTCGTCCCAAGCATATTCTGCTTTCGCACCTTTTTTGATTAAATATAAAGGTGGCGTTGCAATGTAAATATGTCCTTGCTCAATCAATTCTTTCATGTAACGGAAGAAGAATGTTAAAATTAATGTCGCGATGTGAGAACCGTCGACATCGGCATCGGTCATAATTACAACCTTATGATAACGTAATTTTGCAATATTAAGTGCTTTCGAATCTTCTTCAGTTCCGATTGTTACACCTAAAGCTGTATAGATATTTTTAATCTCTTCGTTATCCAAAACTTTGTGCGCCATCGCTTTCTCTACATTCAAAATCTTACCACGTAATGGTAAAATCGCTTGAAAATGACGATCACGACCTTGTTTTGCCGTTCCTCCGGCAGAATCTCCCTCGACTAAGAATAACTCAGATTCTTCTGGTTTACGAGAAGAACAATCCGCTAATTTCCCTGGCAATCCGCTTCCTCCCATTGGGTTTTTGCGTTGTACCATTTCACGAGCTTTCTTCGCTGCCTGACGAGCTTTTGCTGCTAAAATTACTTTATCAACAATTTGTTTTGCTTCTGTTGGATTCTCTTCTAAGAAATTCGTTAACATTTCTGCCACAATTTTATCAACTGCAGGAGAAACCTCAGAGTTTCCTAATTTCGTTTTCGTTTGACCTTCGAATTGAGGCTCCATTACTTTTACCGAAATAACTGCTGTTAATCCTTCGCGGAAGTCATCTCCAACGATTTCAACTTTTTCTTTTGCAAGATTAAAGTTTTCTTCAGCATATTTTTTCAATGTACGTGTCAATGCACGACGGAAACCAGATAAATGTGTTCCACCTTCGTGTGTATTGATGTTATTTACGTATGAATGTACATTTTCATTATACGACGTATTGTATCGCATTGCAACCTCAACCGGAATTCCATCACGTTCACCTTCCATGAAGATTACTTTGTCCATAATAGATTCGCGGCTACCGTCGATAAACTCAACAAATTCTTTTAATCCTTCTTCAGAATGAAAAGTTTCTGTTACAGGATTTCCATCAGCATCTTTTTCGCGCTCGTCAACCAATACAATATTGATTCCTTTGTTCAAGAAAGCTAACTCACGCAAACGATTTGCTAAAGTAGAATAGTTATATGTTTGTACTTCTTGGAAAATTGTATCATCTGGCGTAAAAGTAACTGTTGTACCACTTTTATCAGTCGTTCCAACTTCTTTTACATCATACAAAGGTTTCCCTTTCGAATATTCCTGAATATATTGTTTTCCGTTCTTGAAAACTTCTGCCGATAAATGGTTAGAAAGTGCATTAACACACGAAACTCCAACACCGTGCAAACCTCCAGAAACTTTGTACGTATCTTTATCAAACTTACCTCCTGCACCAATTTTCGTCATTACAACTTCTAATGCAGATTTTCCTTCTTTTTTATGTAAGTCGACAGGAATACCACGTCCGTTATCTTCTACACGAATCGAGTTCCCTTCTAAAATTGTTACCTTGATTGTATCACAGTATCCTGCTAAAGCTTCATCAATAGAGTTATCAACAACCTCGTAAACTAAGTGGTGTAATCCTCTAACTCCGACGTCACCAATGTACATCGATGGACGAAGACGTACGTGCTCCATTCCTTCTAACGCTTGGATATTATCCGCCGTATATGTGTTATTACTCATAATATGTCTCTAACTTTTTAAAACAAACAAATATAGTGAATTTTGACGAGAAAACCTCTTAAAAAGAACTTAAAGTATTGGATAAAATAACGTTTTAAACATCATTTTTTGGATTAATTCAATAATTGTTAAAATAAAGAACCGAAATCAAATTGATTTCGGTTTTGAAGTATATAATTTCTATAAATTAAATATCTTTCTTTTCTAAATAAACGACTTTTTTCGTTTCGAAAAAATCTTCGTCAAAAAAGTTTTGAATATCAAATAAAACTGCATTCGGAAAACCTGCTAATTCTTCTGTCAAATCGCCTCCTTTTAAATATAATAAACCATTTGGAAAAGGATTAATCGCTTCTTTTTTGAATTTTCCACGAATCCATTCCGCAAATCTTGGCATCGCAGTTACCGCACGAGAAACAACAAAATCGTATTTATCTGTTAACTCTTCGGCACGCTTTTGTTCCGCTTTTACATTCGTCAAACCTAAACCATCAGCCACACCTTTTACAACCTTGATTTTTTTCCCGATAGAATCTACCAAATGAAACTGAACATTCGGAAACAAAATTGCCAACGGAATTCCTGGTAAACCTCCTCCAGTTCCTACATCAAGAACAGAAGAACCGTCTGTAAACTCCATCACTTTTGCAATCGCTAACGAATGTAAAATATGATTCGTATAAATTTCGTCAATATCTTTTCGAGAAACAACATTGATTTGATCGTTCCATTCTTTGTACAAATCACCAACTTTCGAAAATTGCTCGATTTGTTTCTCCGTTAAATCAGGAAAATATTTTAAAATTAAATCAATCATTGCTTAAATAATTTCTGAAACTCGCTGACAAACGTAATCTAACAACTTTGTATCGTCTTCTGTAAACGGATTAATTTTGTGCGAATCGATATCAATTTGACCAATATTTTCTCCATTTTTGAAAATTGGAACAACAATTTCAGCTTTCGTTTCGATTGAACAAGCCAAATAATTATCTTGTGCATAAACGTCTGGCACAACAAAAGTTTCGTTAGATTCTGCCACTTGCCCACAAATTCCTTTACCATAAGGAATTATTGTATGATCGGTTGCCGCTCCAACATAAGGACCAAGTTTTAGCTCGTTTTTATCTCCATTCTTGAAATAAAATCCCACCCAATTGTAGTATTCAACTTCATCACTCAACAATTGACAAATCTTTTGTAGTCTGTCTTCCGTAGAAATTGCGCTATCAATTATGACATCCACGCGTTTATGTAAATCTTGCATTTTGTTACTTCTAAAAAAGCAAATTTATTGATTAATCATAACTTAATCAAAAGTTGACGTTTTTCATTTATCTTTGTACAAGATTTTTTAATCAAATGAAAGAATTTAAACCCTTATTGTTATTCCTTGCACGTTTTTTAGGAACTTACATTATTTTAAGTTTAGCTTATAAATTATATTTAGATCAATATTTACCGCACAATAACCCTGATCCGTTTACAAAATTAACATCAGATATAACAGCTTTTGGCTTGAACAAATGTGGTTTTTTCTCATTTTCTAATATTGCCGAAAATCACCCTTGGATGCGTTTGGTTGTAGATGGACAAGTTGCATCTATTGTAAATGAAGGTTGTAATGCGATTTCTATTCTGATCATTTTCGTTTCGTTTATCGTTGCTTTTTACACGAATTTCAAACAAACTTTTTTGTTTATTTTGTCTGGTTTAGCAATTCTTTTTGTGATGAATATTTCGAGAATTATGTTGCTAAATTATATTTTTAGATACCACGCAGAATATGGTAAAATGGCGCACGATTATTTGTTTCCAGCAATTATTTATGGTTCAATCGTAATTCTTTGGATTGTTTGGATTAAGTTTTTTGTAACAAAATACAATAAGCGAAATGCCAAATAAATATTTACGTTACGCAATTGCAGTTTTACTTGTTTTTGGATTGATATTAGTCCGAAAATTTGAAGATGTTTTATTTTATGATCCTTTCATAAAATACTTTCATTTTGTTGGTCATTCAAAATTCCCAGAAATTGATTTACCAAAATTGAGCGCTAGTTTGACAGTTCGTTATCTTATCAATACATTATTAACTGTATTAATTATTTGGTTTATTTTCTGGAAAAAAATTTACGTTAAATTCTCTATCATTATCATGATTATTGGATTAATCGTTCTTTTACCAATCTATAATTATTTGATTTCGACACAATTTTCATCAGGCGAAATGATTTTCTTTTATGTGAGAAGATTTCTCATTCAGCCTATGTTTTTATTGATTTTAGTTCCTTGTTTTTATTACCAAGAAATACAATATAAAAAAACGGTCGAAAATTAATTTTCGACCGTTTTTTTATTTTATCTAATTTATATTTTACAATAAACCTGATTCATCTTTTTCTTGTTGTGCATCCAATTTTGCTTGCTCTTTTGCAGCAGCTTCTTGTGCTTTTTGTTCTGCAACTTTACGTTTTTCTTCGTTTGCAATTTCTGCATTTGCTTTATTCACCGCTTTGTATTTATAAAGCCAGCCTAAAAATCCTCCCAAAATAAATCCGATACCAGCACCTCCAGTAATTCCTACCAAAAATTCTTTATCCGAAAATAATCTCGAAATATCCAAATTCGTAAAATAATACATTGCAATACTAATCGCAATCAACAAAAATCCAATAAAAGTAGAATAGGTCATCGTTATATGTTTTTAAAATAAATCTTGTAACATTCTTTGGCGAACAGCTTCGTACAAAATCGCTCCAGCCGCAACCGAAACATTCAATGAAGCAGTTTGTCCAGCCATAGGCAATTTAATAATTTTATCTGAAATTTTAATAATAGAATCCGAAACTCCATCTTCCTCACTTCCCATCACAATTGCTGCAGGAACAGAGAAATCTGCATCATAAATAAATTCTGCTGATTTTTCAGAAGCACTAAAAATTGAGATTCCAGCCGATTGTAAATATTTAATAACATTCACTAAATTTCCTTCTTTACAAACCGGAATATTATACAACGCCCCTGTCGAAGTTTTGATCGCATCTGCATTTACAGAAGCCGAACCTTTTGCTGGAATAATAATCGCGTCAACACCAACACATTCTGCTGTACGAGCGATTGCACCAAAATTACGAACATCAGAAACACGATCTAAAATCAAAATAAAAGGCGTTTTTCCTTGTTCCCAAATTTGAGGTAATACATTTTCGATTGAATCAAATTCGATTGGAGAAACGAATGCGTAAACACCTTGATGATTTTTTCCAGTAAAACGATTTAGTTTTTCTAAAGGCACATAACTTACAGGAATTTCATATTCAGTGATTAATTTTCTCAATTCTGAAAAAATTTCTCCTTGTAAACCTTTTTGAATAAAAATTTTGTCGATTGTTTTCCCTGCTTCAATCGCTTCTATTACTGGTCTTAAACCAAAAATTCCTGCTTCGTTTTTCATAAGTGCAAAGATAAAAAAATTATACGTAACTATTTACCAATCCTTCTTCTCAATTGTTGTAAATAATTTGGAAAGCTCATATACAACATGCAACCAATGACAATTAGCGAAATCATTGAGATTAAATTTAGTTTGAGATGAATGATTTTTGACACAAAAACAATCACCAAAACAACATTAAATAAGGTTTGGAAATAAAAATGTTGCGCAATTTTTCGTCCAAAATCTGATTTGCTATACGAAGCAAAAAACATAAAAAGCACTAAAATTGTAAGAATTAAACTAATTTTCATTCTAAAAAAATTCACTAAATTTGAAAGGTTAAATATACTCAAAATGCAACAATATCACGATTTATGTAAAAAGGTTTTGGCAGAAGGCGCTTTTAAAGAAGACAGAACAGGAACGGGAACGAAAAGTATTTTTGGTTACCAAATGCGTTTCGATTTGTCGGAAGGTTTTCCTTTGGTGACGACTAAAAAATTACATTTAAAATCGATTATCTACGAATTGTTATGGTTTTTGAAAGGTGATACAAACATCAAATATTTAACAGATAACGGCGTTAGAATTTGGAACGAATGGGCTGACGAAAATGGCGACTTAGGTCCTGTTTATGGGCATCAATGGCGCTCATGGGGAAAACCAAATGGAGAAGTTGTTGACCAAATTAAAGTTGCAATTGATCAAATAAAAAATAATCCAGATTCTCGTAGAATAATAGTTTCTGCTTGGAATGTTGGTGAATTAGATCAAATGGCTTTAGCACCTTGTCATGCATTTTTTCAATTTTATGTGAATAATGGAAAATTATCGTTGCAATTGTATCAACGTAGTGCAGATATTTTCTTAGGTGTTCCATTCAATATTGCGTCGTACGCATTATTACAAATGATGATTGCGCAAGTTTGTGAGTTAGAAGTTGGCGATTTTGTACATACTTTTGGAGATGCACATATTTACAAAAATCATTTCGAACAAGTTGAATTACAATTAACGCGTGAACCTTTTCCATTACCAACAATGAAAATCAATCCGAATGTAAAAGATATTTTTGATTTTACATACGAAGATTTCGAGTTAGAAAACTATCAAGCTCATCCTCATATCAAAGGAATTGTAGCGGTTTAATTTTTATTTTAACGTTATTTTTTTTGTAATTCATAATAACTTATTTAATTTTATTAACATTAAATATAATATTAACACGCAATTATGAGAAAAAATTTTACGCTTGTAGCTATGCTTTTAGCTATGACTATTACCTATGCGCAAGAAAATAGCAATAATCAATTAAAAAACATTGACACTTCATTACCTAATTCAAAAAAAATAATTCTAGACTTAAAGAATGTTGAAAATCAATTAGCGTCTAATGCTAATACTCTTAATAAAAATTCAAAATTAGAAGTTACTCTTCCTAATAATAAAGGAAAAAATGAAAAATTTGTTTTAGTTGAAAGAGAATTATTAAATGATAAAATGAAGGAACAGTTTCCTAACATTAAATCATATTACGGATATTCAACTTCTGATCCATTAAAAAAAATCAGTTTAGGCTACTCTACGGCTCAAGGAATTAATGCTATTGTATATTCTTCAACTGATAAATATATTATCGAAAAAACAGCTGGTCAATATGAATTAATTGATAGCGAAAATCTTCCAAGTTTAAAAAATTTCAGTTGTGGTAGTGTAGATTCAAGTACTTCTGTTGTATCTAGCGAATCAAAAGGAATTAATAACCCTTCAACTTACAGAAAATACAAACTAGCAATAGCAACTGATTATCAATACAATAAATATTTTTCTGGTACTCAAGAACCAACTTTAGAAACATCTATTGCTGCTGTATCAAAATCATTAACTTATATATTACCTATATATGAAAATGACTTGTCTATTTCTTTTCAATTAGCTGACAATCTAGACAAAGTAACTTATCTTACAGCTGCTACTAGTCCTTTTAAAACAACTGGATTAAACGCTGAAGTTCAAAAACAATTGGACGCAAATATTGGTTCTGAAAATTATGATATTGGAATCCTATTCACTAATCTTCTTGGAGGAGGAAATGCTGGCTATATCGGAAGTGTTTGTAATAATACTAAAAAAGGATCAGCTTATATTGGACCTGTAGAAACAAATCCTGAAGGTTTTAATTTTTCGGTTGCTGGTGCCCATGAGATGGGACATCAATTCGGAGCAAATCATGTTCACGCGAGAAACGAAGGATATATGGCGAATAGAGAAATCGGAAGTGGTGTAACAGTTATGGGATACCCTGGCGTAACAGGCACTCATGATGTTCAAAATACTTTCATTTCTCAATTTAATCATTATAATCTTGAACAAATTAATAGTTATTTAGCTAAACAAACATGTGGTACCACTACAGAAAGTACTAACAAACCTCCTATAGCAAATGCTGGAAAAGATTACACAATACCAAAAGGAACTGCTTTTCATTTAATTGGAAGTGCTAATGATACAGATAATGATAAATTAACTTATTCATGGGAACAATCAGATCCAATATTAACATATACAGGATCTAATTTCAAAAATCCAAGTAGTAAAAATACTGATGGTGCAAATTTTAGAGTTTATGAACACTCTACAAATCCAGAAAGATATTTTCCCCCAATGGAGAATGTACTAAATAGTCAGTTATATTCTACATGGAATACAGTTTCTGATATAGCAAAAGAGATGAACTTCGTCTTACAAGTCAGAGATAACAAACAAGGAGGAGGTCAAATTGATTCGGACAAAGCATTGATAACAATTACTGAAGATGGTCCATTTAAGATTAATAATATTAACCTTAACCAATCATTTAAATCAGGAGAAACATTTGACTTAAAATGGGATGTTGCTGGGACAAATACAGGAGCAATTAATACGCAAAATGTAAAAATAAAACTAACAACAGACGAAGGCAAAACATTTACCACTCTATTAGAATCAACTCCTAATAACGGACAAGCTTCTATTACATTACCTAGCGGTGTTACTGCAGAAAAAGCAAATATTATCATAGAAGCTGTTAATAATATTTATTATGCAGCAAGCCCTTTTATAGCTATTGGTTATGAAGTTAGTTTATCATGTAATCAATTTTTCGCGACAACTCCAATCACAATGAAAGATGCCGTAGGAAGTACTGCTGGAATTACAAATATCACAATTCCAATTTCTGGAGAAACAAAAAAAGTTGAAGACATCTCATTAATTACCGATATTACACATGATAATTCTAACGAATTAGTTGTTATGTTTGCGAAATCTGGTGTTGATCAAATTTATCAATATGCATGGTACCAAAGCTGTACTACACCAAACTTATCGTATAAATTTAATAAGTTCGGAGGATCAAGTTTTGATAATTGTGGAGTAAAAGATGCTGTAATTACAGGTACTTTAGATCTTAAACGTTATGAAAACATAACAGCAAATGGTTCGTATTTATTCCGCCTTGCAGATTTAAAAGCTGGAAATATAGGAACTGTCAATAAAATAGGAATTGAATTATGTCATCGTGAAACGTCAAAATTAGCTGTTTCAGACATCACAAAACAAAATGAATTATTTGTTTATCCAAATCCTACAAATGGTAATTTTAATATTCGTATGAACACGAAAACTAATAAAGTAACTGCAGAAATTATTAACCTTGCTGGACAAGTTGTTTCTACAAATACTTATAATGTTGCTGGAAATAAAATCGACCAAGCAGTTAATGCTACAAATTTACCTAAAGGTGTATATCTTGTAAAAATTAATGATGGAGATTCAACACAAACGAAAAAATTAATTATTAAATAATTTTTTTCATTCAATAATTCATACAAAACCCATTTTTTAATGGGTTTTGTAATTTAAAATACAACCATTATGAAAACTATTTTTCTTATAATTCCACTATTCATTTTAAGTTGCTCAGCAAATAAATTAACTCAACATCAAGATAACTTTGACGATAAAAGTAATTTAATTTTAGAGTTACGAGAAAATTCTCTCGAAAATTTCGATTCTATTTTTACAATTAAAAATGATATTGAGTTCGGTAAAACATTAGGCCCGATAAATGCGACTCGTATGCCTGGAGTATCAATTGGAATTGTTAATTTTGATAAAAATAATTTAGTCGTTTTTAATATGAAAACAGATAGTATTAATATTATCGACATAAAAAACGGAGTAATTTTATACGAAAGAATCAAGAATAAAAATTCTGAATCAACTTCTAACCAAGAAAATTTGATTAAATTCTATAAAATTCCATTTTCAAATTCCCTGTATAAATTTCAAGAAATTAATTAATTGAATTTAAATCTTCATAAAATATACTTAAAGTCTCCAAATTGGAGGCTTTTTTGTAACTTTTCGAGAAAATTATCAACCAATAGAAATAAAATTTTACAATGAAAAAACGCATTCTTTGGCTTTCATCAGCCTTTATTATATCAAGTCTTACTTATGCGCAAGTAATGACGCCACCACCGAGTTACAACGAAAACCAAACGAATAAATTAGATATTTATCGTGCGGAGGCAGAGCGAATCAACAATCTTGTTCATACCAAGTTAGATCTTAAATTTGATTATGCAAAAGAGCACGTTTTGGGTGAAGCTTGGATTACGTTGAAACCGCATTTCTATGCAACAAACAAAGTTACGTTAGACGCAAAAGCAATGTTGATTAGCGAAGTTGCTTTGGTAAATGGCGCTACAAAAAAGAAATTAAATTATAAATATGATGATTTACAATTAGTCATCGATTTAGATAAAGAATACAAAAAAGATCAAGAATATACGCTTTACATCAAGTATACAGCGCGTCCGAACGAAGTAAAACAAGAAGGAAGTGCGGCGATAAACGATGCAAAAGGTGTTTATTTTATCAATGCAAAAAGTGATCGACCAAATTATCCTACTCAAATTTGGACACAAGGCGAAACAGAATCTTCTTCTTGTTGGTTCCCGACAATTGATAAAACAAATCAAAAAACTTCGCAAGAAATCACGTTAACATATCCTGATAAATATGTTTCATTATCAAATGGAACGATGAAATCTTCAAAGAAAAATTCGGACGGAACAAAAACGGATTATTGGAAATTCGATAAAAAACATGCGCCATATTTATTCTTTTTCGGGATTGGAGATTATGCAGTCATCAATGACAAATGGAAAAACATCAATGTTGATTATTATGTAGAGCCAGAATATAAAGATGTTGCGAAGCAAATTTTTGGTAACACGCCAGAAATGATTCAGTTTTTTTCTGATAAATTAAACTATCCTTATCCTTGGGATAAATATGCGCAAATGACAGCTCGCGAATATGTTTCTGGAGCAATGGAAAATACAACAGCTTCTCTTTTTCATGATGGTGTTCAGCAAAAAGCTGGTCAATTAGTCGATGAAAATACTGCTGAATATGTGATTGCGCACGAATTATTTCACCATTGGTTTGGAGATTTAGTAACAGCTGAGAGTTGGGGAAATTTAACGGTGAATGAATCTTTTGCGAACTATTCTGAATATTTATGGTTCGAATATAAATACGGAAAAGAGAAAGCGGATGAGCATCGTTACAACGAAATGTTTGGTTATAAACAAGGTGATGGACCAACGAAAAATTTGGTTCGAGTTCATTATAATTCTCGCGAAGATATGTTTGATGGTGTTTCGTATAACAAAGGTGGAATCATCTTACATATGTTGAGAAATTTCTTGGGAGATGATGCTTTCTTCAAAGGTTTGAACAAATATTTGAAAGACAACGAATACGGAAAAGCTGAATCTGCACAATTACGCTTGGCTTTGGAAGAGGTTTCTGGCCGTGATTTGAACTGGTTTTTCAATCAATGGTATTACGAAAATGGTCATCCAAAATTAACTATTGTTTCAGACTATTCTTCAACGAATAAAAAAGTAAAAGTTGTTGTTCGTCAAGATGCTTCAAAATTATTTGAATTCCCTTTTGCAATTGATATTGTCGAAAACGGAAAAACAACACGTCAACAAGTTTGGGTTCCAAAACAAGCAGAAACTGTTTTCGAATTTGCTTCAAACCAAAAACCTGATGTCGTTATTCCAAATGCGGATCAAGTTTTATTAGCAGATATTGATGATAAAAAACCTGTTGAAGATTTTATTGCGCAATACAAAGCTGGAAAAGGAAATTACACGACGCGTTTATTAGCGATTGAAGCGATGGCAAATGCGCAAGCTACTAATCCAAAAGCGGCTGATGCATTAATTAATGCGTTAGATGATTCATTTGATGGATTAAGAATTTATGCGATTCATAAATTAGATACAAAATCAAAAACGATTGTAGATAAAGCTTCTTCAAAATTAAAACAATTAGCTTCTAACGATCCTAAAACATTGGTTCAAGCGGCAGCTTTAAGTGCTTTGAATGATGCCAATATTTATGATGCAACAATTTTCGAGAAAGCTTCAAAAAGTCCATCGTTTAGTGTTCAAGGAGCTTCATTAACAGGAATCTTAAAAAATAATCCTTCAAAAATTAATGATTTAACAACTAATCTTGACAATGAAGTAATTAAAGGTTCGCCAGATTTAGCAATGGCATTAGTTCCGACTTGGATTAAAAATAATCAATTGGATAAAGCTGCTTTAATTTCTGAATCTGCTGCGATGTATGAATTTGTAAAATTCCAAGATGCAGAAAAAGGAAAAATTGCTGAACAAGCTTTCAATTGGATTATGAACAATGATACACCAGATGCAACAGCTGAAATTGCGAAAACATATTCGCGCTATTATCCATACTTGAAAGAGCAAAATCCACAAGCTGGACAAGCGGTGAAAATGATGGCTGAAAAAGCGTTGCAAGTGAAAACGAATGCAGCAAAAACAATTAAATCTGCAACTATTGCAAAACAAGTGGAGCAATTACAAGATGCAATAAATAAAATGAAATAATTCGCTAAAATTATTATATTTGTTAGGCTATCCCCAAAAAGGATAGCTTTTTTTACCTTATAACTTATGATAAACATTGTAGTAGCAAAAGCAAGCAACAACGTAATTGGTGCAAAAAACGATTTGATTTGGCATTTACCAAATGATTTGAAACATTTCAAAAGTATAACTTCTGGACATCCTATTATTATGGGACGAAAGACGTTTGAATCATTGGGTAGACCTTTACCAAATCGTACCAATATTGTTGTGACAAGAGATCAGAATTGGAATGCAGAAGGTATCGAAATTGCTTCTTCTTTACCAAAAGCAATAGAAGCTGCGAAAAAAATTGATGATGACATTTACATTATTGGCGGTGGAAATATTTATAAACAAGCGATGGAATTTACAGATGTTTTGTACATCACAGAAGTTCATCACGAATTTGATGGAGACACTTATTTTCCAGAAATTGACTCGGACGAATGGGAAGAAGTTGAGCGAGAAGATTTCAAAAAGGATGAAAAGCATCCGTATGCTTACTCGTTTGTGACGTATAAAAGAGCAGATAAAGAAAATTAGAAAACTTACGAGCATAAAAAAAGCAAGAACTAAAATTCTTGCTTTTATATTTTATTAATTTAACAACTTAATGCTTAACATCTTGTACTTCGTCTGGATTGTGTTTGTACTTGAACACAATTGCGAACAATACCGTAACGACTAATGCGTAACCCGCGAAAATAAACCAAGAATGTCTCCATCCTTCTAATTGCAATGTCAAATCAGTTTGACTATACACTAAATGATTCACGATATATTGCGCAATTAACATTCCAATAGTTGCTCCGAAACCATTTGTCATCATCATGAAAACTCCTTGTGCAGAAGAACGAATTTCTTCGTTTGTTTCTTTGTCTACATACAATGAACCTGATACGTTGAAGAAATCGAAAGCGATTCCGTAAACAATCATTGATAAGATAAACATCCAAACGCCAGATCCTGGATCTCCTAATCCAAATAATCCGAAACGTAAGACCCAACCTACCATTGCCATCAACATTACGATTTTGATTCCGAATCGTTTTAACACAAAAGGAATTAATAAAATACACAATGTTTCTGAAACTTGAGATAACGAAATTAAGGCATTTGCATTACTTGCTCCCCACGTATTAGCATATTCTGGAATATCTTTAAACGTTGTGATAAATGGATTTGCATAACCATTTGTAATTTGCAACGAGACACCCAAAAGCATCGAAAAGATAAAGAAAATTGCCATTTTTCTATCCTTGAATAATGCAAAAGCTTTTAAACCAAATGCATCAGAAATAGATTGTTTTTCAGAACTTTTGTTAACTGGACAATTAGGTAATAAGAAGCTGTATAAAAATAATACAACACCTAAAACTCCTGATACAAAGAACTGATAATAATTGGATTGAAAACTTACGAATGTTGGATCACTTGAAAAGTTAAATCCAAAAACACCATCTTTAAATCCAGAGAAATTAACAAATAACATAGCAACAATAAAACCTACTGTACCAAACGTTCTGATTGGTGGAAAGGATTTGATTGTGTCTAAATTATTTTGTTTTAAAATTGTGTAGGCTGTTGAGTTAGAAAGGGCGATTGTTGGCATAAAGAACGCCACACTAACCGAATAAAGTGCGAAGATTGTTGTGAAATCTACATCGTTTCCAGCTGTCATTCCGTAATAACCTGCTGCAAACATAAAAATCGCAGCTAATAAATGATTCAATCCCAACAAACGTTGTACAGGAATCCATCTATCCGCTACAATACCCATTATTGCGGGCATAAAAATCGACACAATACCTTGCATCGCGTAAAAAAGACCAATTTTTGGACCTAAGCCAACTGATCCTAAGTAATTTCCCATAGAGGTTAGGTATGCTCCCCATACCGCAAACTCAAGGAAACTCATGATTGTAAGTCTAAGCTTTACAGACATAATTATTTGAAATAGTTATTAGTTTCCCATGTTATCGATTTGATCACGAAGGCGAGCTGCCAATTCGTAATCTTCATTCTTCACAGCTTTTTCCATCTCAGTTTCAAGTTCAGATTTTGTCCAACCTTCATATTCGTTGATATCAGACAAATCATTTTCCAAACCAGCCAAGATATCCAAATCATCTTCAAAGTTATTTGCTGCGCGACGTATATTTTCTTCTTCTTCAATAACGTCCAAATGAATTCCAGCTTTTTCTACAACATTATCATAGGCATAGATAGGTGCATTGAAACGAACAGCCAACGCAATTGCATCAGAAGTTCTCGAATCAATTTCGGCACGTTGTCCATCATCATTCACAAAAACAATATTCGAGTAGAAAACGCCATCCTCTAATTTATAAATATAAATTGAATCAACATTTAATTGAAATTCTTTTCCTAATGAAATAAACAAATCGTGTGTTAATGGACGAGGTGGATTAATATCTTTCTCTAAAGCTAATGCGATTGATTGCGCTTCGAAGCTCCCAATAATAATAGGTAACTTTCTTCCTCCTACATTTTCCTCAAGAATCAACGCATATGCGCCAGTCTGAGTTTGACTGTAAGAAATTCCTTTAATATTTAATCTAATTAAATTGTCCATTTGGGTGTAAATCTATGAAAAACTGATGAATATTTAATCTTTTTTTAATGAATAAAAAAAATCCGAACCACCTAAATGATTCGGATTGAATTTATAATCTTAAAATGATTAAGCTCGACCTTTATATTTTTTTAACTCTTCAGTTAATTTAGGTACAATCTCAAAAGCATCTCCTACGATTCCGTAATCTGCTGCTTTGAAGAAAGGTGCTTCTGGATCATTGTTGATGACAACAATTGTTTTAGATCCGTTAACTCCAGCTAAGTGCTGAATAGCTCCGGAAATACCAACTGCGATATATAAATTTGGCGCAATTGCTTTTCCTGTTTGTCCTACGTGTTCAGCATGAGGTCTCCAACCGATATCAGCAACTGGTTTAGATGACGCTGTAGCAGCTCCTAAAACTTTTGCTAAATCTTCGATCATTCCCCAATTTTCAGGACCTTTCATTCCACGACCTGCAGAAACAACAATATCCGCTTCTTTCAAATCGATTTTATCAGAAGAAGCCATTTCTGTTGAAACAACTTTTACTTTAGCATCTGCATCAGAAACTGATACTGAAGCTGATTCTTCTGAACCAGAAACTGCATTTTCTTTTGCTCCGAATGCGTTTTGTAAAACTGTAACTACAACTTTTCCTGAAACTGCAACAGTTTCTACTCCTTTCCCTGAAAATGCTTTACGTGCAACTGTGAATGGAGAAACTGCTGTTGGAGCTTTTTCTACATTTGTTACTAAAGATGCTCCTGTTTTGTATGCTAAAACTGGTGCTATAGTCGCTCCTTCGTTTGTTGATGGTAAGACCACAACATCTCCTTGAGCAACTTCAGCCAAAGCTTTTGCGTAAGAATTTGCATCAAATTTTGCTAAAGCTACATTCTCAACTTTAACTACTTTAGATGCTCCATATTTATATAATTCGTCAGCAGCAGCATTTCCAAAAACGATTGCTGTAACAGTATCTCCAGCAACATCAGCTGTAGCTTTTGCATAAGAAACTGCCTCTAATCCTGCTTTTTTATATTTTCCGTCGTGTGACTCTGCGTATACAAAAATTGCCATTTTTTTAATTTCTTTTTAGGTGAATAATTAGATTACTTTAGCTTCTTCGTGTAATAATCTTACCAATTCTGCTACATTGTCTTTGTCGATTAATGTTACATTACCTCTTTCAGCAGGTTTTACATAACCAACAACTTCAACTTTAGTTTCTGTTACTTCTGGTGCAACAACTGTGATTTGTTTTGTACGCGCTTGCATAATTCCACGCATGTTAGGAATTCTTAATGCAGCTTCGTCAACCAATCCTTTTTGTCCTGCGATAACAGCTGGTAAAGCAACTTCTACAGTTTCTTTTCCTCCATCAATTTCGCGAACAGCTTTTGCAGAAGAACCTTCTACATCAAGACCGATACATCCGTTTACAAAACCATAATCTAACATTGCTGCAACTAATCCTGGTACAGAACCTCCGTTGTAATCAATTGATTCTTTTCCTGTCAATACTAAATCGAAACCACCATCTTTAGCAGCTTTTGCGATTTGTGTAGCAACAAAGAAATCATCGCGAGCATCCGCATCAATACGAATTCCATCATTCGCACCAATTGCTAAAGCTTTACGCATAACTGGATCTACAGTTGCATCTCCAACAGTTAAAATTGTAACAGTAGCGCCTTGTTTTTCTTGTAACTCTACTGCTTTGTTTAAACTAAATTCGTCGTGCGGGTTAATAACGAACTGAACACCATTTTTGTCAAATGATTTTCCATCAGCTGTGAAGTTGATTTTTGCTGTAGTATCTGGTACACTACTAATACAAACTAATATCTTCATAATTTTGTGTTTACTTTTTCTTTTATGTAAAAATAACTAATTTATTTTATTATGCAAGCATAACATTGTTAATTCTTTACTAAGTCGTTACTTTTCGCTTTCAGTTGTTTTTTATAAACTGAATTTGAAACCAATACACTTAGTTCATACAATAACCAAAGAGGAATTGTAACTAAAATCATACTGTACACATCGTTTGGTGTAATCGCAGCTGCAATCACTAATACAACGATAAATGCGTGTTTACGGTATTCTTTCAAGAATTTTGGTGTTAAGATTCCAATACTCGTTAAGAAGTAAACGAAAACTGGCATCAAAAACATGACTCCCATCGATAATAATAATTGAACAAATAAATCGATATAACTCGGCAATGTCCATGTATTTCCTACACCAAAAGGATCATACGTAAATAAGAATTGCGTACATAATGGTAGCAGCATATAGTAGCTAAATAGTACTCCTGTTACAAAGAAAAACGAAACAGCAAAGATTGTAAATCCTGCATACTTTCGTTCAGCTTCTTTTAAGGCTGGTTTTACAAATCGCCAAATTTCAAAAATAATATAAGGAATTGCGATAATTACGCCACACACAATTACTGCAAAAAACTGTGAAGTAATCTGTCCTGATGGATTAAGATTGGTCAATTCTTTCGAAATGTCAAATGATTCAGTATAAATTTTTCCGAAACCTGTTAATTCACCAAATTGATTAAAAATATCAAACGTTGGAAAAGTTGATTTTAATGGAGCCATAATTACATGTTCCACCAATTCGTCCCAATAGATCGCAACTGCAATAGATGTAATCACAATTGATAAAATAGAACGAACCAAATGTCCTCTCAACTCACCAATATGAGCCAAAAATGACATACTCGATTTTGTATTATCTGCCATACGCTTATTCGATTCCTTCGTTTAAAATTGAGTGAATATCCAAAATTCCATAATAATGATTTTCTTCATCAACTACTACCAATTGTCCAATACTGTTGTGACGCAAAATTGCTAAAGCTTCTCTTGCTTTTTCAGTTTTTTGAATTGTTTTCGGATTCATTGAAGCAATATCTTTCGCAGTTAAATGTGCAAAAGTTTCATTATTTAATAACATTCGGCGCAAATCTCCATCTGTTATCACACCAACAATTTTATCATTATCAATCACAACTGTAATTCCATGACGACCTGATGTTAATGAATTAATGACTTCTGTAATCGAAGAATCTGGATGCACAGAAGGTTTTCTTTCTGGATCAACAATATTTTCTACTGTCCACAATAATCGTTTTCCTAAAGCTCCACCTGGATGATATTTTGCAAAATCGTTTTGTGTAAACGCTCTCAATTTCATCAAAGCTACCGCCAATGCATCACCCATTACCAATTGAGCCGTTGTAGAAGTTGTTGGTGCCAAATTTACGGGACAAGCTTCTTTATCAATATTAACATCCAAAACAATGTCTGAATTTTTTGCTAATTCTGATTTCAAATTTGATGTTAAACCAATCAAAACTGATGCATATTGTTTAAGAATCGGAGCCAAATATGTAATCTCTGGCGTATTTCCACTTTTCGAAATACAAATCACCACATCTTCTGGTCGTACAAGACCCAAATCGCCATGAATAGCTTCCGTCGCATGTAAAAATTGACTTGGAGTTCCGGTAGAATTTAAGGTTGCTACAATTTTATTTGCAATGTGTGCACTCTTTCCTACTCCAACAACTACCAACTTTCCTTTCGTGTTATATATCGCATTTACCGCATCAACAAAAGACTCGCTAATACGAGAAGCTATTGCTTCCAGCGCTTGAATTTCTTCTCGAAATACCCCTTGCGCTATTTGTATTAATTCTGAATTTTCCACAATAAAATTTCTATTGTCTATTTTTAAAATTTTTCGTACTTTTACTCTCCTTTTTTATTTACACTCAATTATATATAAATCATATAAAATTTATGTGTATATTTAAGAGTTATCAAATATAGGAACTATTTAATTTATAATATTAATTTTAGTCTTTTGTGTAGATGGAAGCCACTTCGAAAAACTTAACATCTTACCTAAAAAAATATTTTGGTTTCGACCAATTTAAAGGACAGCAGCACGAAATCATTACAAGCTTACTAAATAAAGAAGATGTATTTGTTTTGATGCCAACTGGAGGAGGTAAGTCTTTATGTTATCAATTACCGGCATTAATGTCAGATGGAGTTGCGATTATTGTATCCCCTTTAATCGCGCTGATGAAGAATCAAGTAGACGCTATACGTGGAATTTCTGAAAATGATGGAATTGCCCACGTATTAAACTCATCTTTAAATAAGTCAGAAACGAAAACAGTTATGACAGATATTAAAGATGGAGTAACTAAAATGTTGTACGTTGCACCCGAATCTTTGACAAAAGAAGAATACATCGATTTCTTTAAATCGGTAAAAATTTCTTTTTTTGCGATTGATGAAGCGCACTGTATTTCTGAATGGGGACACGATTTTCGACCAGAATATCGTAATCTAAAAGCGATTATCAACAAAATTGGTGATGCGCCAATTATTGCTTTAACAGCAACAGCAACACCAAAAGTACAAGAAGATATTCAGAAAACTTTGGGAATGCAAAGCGCTAAAGTTTTTAAAGATTCTTTTAATCGTACGAATTTATTTTACGAAATCCGTCCAAAGGTTGATCAAGACAAACAAATCATCAAATTTATCAAACAAAACGATGGTAAATCTGGTGTCATTTATTGCTTGAGTCGTAAAAAAGTTGAAGAAATTACCCAACTTTTACAAGTAAATGGAATCAATGCTATTCCTTATCACGCAGGTTTAGACGCCAAAACACGTAGCAAACATCAAGATATGTTTTTGATGGAAGATGCAAGTGTTGTTGTCGCTACAATTGCTTTCGGAATGGGAATTGACAAGCCAGACGTACGTTTTGTGATGCATTACGATATGCCAAAATCGTTAGAAAGTTATTACCAAGAAACTGGTCGTGCAGGTCGCGATGGTGGTGAAGGTGTTTGTATTGCTTTCTATGATTATAAAGATATCGAAAAGTTAGAAAAATTCTTAGCAAGTAAACCTGTTGCAGAACGCGAAGTTGGAATGCAATTACTTTCTGAGGTTGTGGCGTATGCTGAAACTTCGATGTCGCGTCGTAAATTTTTGTTACATTATTTTGGAGAAGAATTTGACGACAAAAACGGCGAAGGTGCAAATATGGACGACAATATGCGCAATCCTAAAAAAATGATTGAGGCAAAAGATGATGCCGTAATTGCCTTAAATGTTGTTCAGAAAACAAATCAAAAATTAAAATTAAATGATGTTGTAAACGTTATCGTTGGTAAAGAAACTTCGATTACAAAATCATATAATTTGAGCTCCGAAGATTTCTTCGGAATTGGAAAAGCAAAAGAAGATTATTATTGGAAATCTATTTTACGTCAATTAATTGTGCGTAATTTATTAGAGAAAGAAATCGAATCGTATGGTGTCTTAAAAATTACCAAAGCAGGAAAAGATTTCATTAGCAAACCAACTTCTTTTGAAATTGCCGAAGATATTGATTTCAAAAAATTATTATCGGAAGGTAGTTTCGACAAAGAAGAAACGTCTTCTGCTCCTATTGCTTTTGATGATGTTTTATTGAAACAATTGAAAGATTTACGTAAAAAAATCTCTAAAAAACATCAAATTCCACCTTTTGCAGTTTTCCAAGATTCAAGTTTAGATGATATGACAATGCAATATCCAACAACCGTTAAGGAGTTAACAAATGTGTTTGGAGTTGGAGAAGGAAAAGCTCAAAAATTTGGGAAAGAATTTGTAGATTTTATTGCGCAATATGTTAAAGATAACGATATCATTCGCCCTGAAGACATGGTGATTAAACAAGTTGCTGACAAATCGAGTCACAAAGTTTATATCATTCAATCAACAGACAGAAAGTTAAATCTTGAAGATGTTGCAGAAGCAAAAAATATGACGATGAGCGATTTGCTTTCAGAAATGGAAAGTATCGTTTATCAAGGAACAAAATTGAATATCAATTATTACATTGACGAAGTTTTGGACGAAGACCAACAAGAAGAAATTTATGAATTCTTGATGGACGCAGATTCTGACTCAATGTCATCATTGTTAGATGAATTTGGTGACGATTATGATGAAGAAGAATTACGTTTGATGCGTATCAAATTCATCAGTGAAGTCGCAAATTAAACCATACAAAAAATAAACTTTCAGCCCAAGGAATGCTTATCTTTGGGCTTAATTATTACAAGAAAAATGAACAATAAAGCAATATTAATGATTTTGGACGGATGGGGAATTGGACCAAACCCTGCTGTTTCTGCAATCGCGCAAGCCAATACACCTTTTATAGATAGCTGTTTCGAAAAATTTCCACATTCTACATTGGATACGTTTGGTTTAGCCGTTGGTTTACCAGAAGGACAAATGGGAAATTCGGAAGTTGGACATATGAATTTGGGTGCTGGACGCGTGGTTTTCCAAAACTTAGTTCGTATCAATATGGCAGTTGAAAACGGAACGTTACAAAACGAACCAATCTTGAAAGATGCTTTTCAATATGCTTTAGAGAATAACAAAAAAGTACATTTCATTGGTTTAGTTTCTGATGGTGGTGTACACTCACATATCAATCATTTGAAAGGTTTGTTGGATGCAGCAAATCAATCAGGTTTACAACAAAATGTTTTTGTACATGCTTTCACAGATGGTCGTGATACCGATCCAAAATCTGGTGAAGGATTTATCACAGAATTGATGAATCATATGATAAAATCAACAGGAGAAATTGCTTCGATAACTGGTCGTTATTATGCAATGGATCGTGATAAACGTTGGGAACGTGTGAAATTAGCATATGATGCAATGGTAAATGCAGTTGGTGAAACAACAACAAATCCATTAGAAGCAATTCGTGCATCTTATAATGAAGGCGTGACAGATGAATTCATCAAACCGATTATTGTAACGGATGAAAATGGTCAACCAAAAGCTAAAATCGAGAATGATGATGTCGTGATTTGTTTCAATTTTAGAACTGATCGTGGACGTGAAATCACAGAAGTTTTAACACAACATGATTTCCCAGAATTTGGAATGCATAAATTAAATCTAAAATATATCACATTGACAGAATATGATGCTACATATACTGGAGTTGCGGTAATTTTTGATGAGAAAAACATTGTTAATACATTAGGTGAAGTTATTGCGAATGCTGGTCGTAAACAAATTCGTATTGCTGAAACTGAAAAATATCCGCACGTAACATTTTTCTTCAATGGTGGTCGCGAAGAACCTTTCGTTGGTGAATCTCGTATTTTATGCGCTTCGCCAAGAGATGTGGCTACTTACGATTTGAAACCAGAAATGGCGGCTTACGATATTACAAATGCAATTGTTCCTGAAATTGAAAAAGAATCAGCTGATTTTATTTGTTTAAATTTCGCAAACACGGATATGGTTGGTCATACAGGTGTAATGTCTGCAGCAATAAAAGCTGCCGAAGTAGTAGATTCTTGTGCAGAAAAAATTGTAAATGCAGCTTTAGAACACGGTTACAATGTGGTAATTTTGGCCGATCACGGAAATTCAGATTTTATGATGAACGAAGACGGATCGCCAAATACGCAACACACAACGAATCCTGTTCCATTTATTTTAGCTCAGAAAGATATAGAATGGAATGTTGAGCATGGTAAACTTGGAGATATTGCGCCAACTATCTTAACTTTGATGGGAATTGAAATTCCAGCCGAAATGACTGGAAATATTATTGTTCAAAAAAATAACCTAAATAACTTTAAATACTTACAAACATGATTAATAAAATTATTGCTGTTGACTTTGACGGAACTGTGGTAGATGATAAATATCCAGAAATTGGAAAAGCTAAAATCTTCGCTTTCGAAACATTGAAACAATTACAAAACGATGGATATCGCCTTACTTTATGGACTTATCGTAGTGGTAAATATTTAGACGAAGCAGTTGAGTTTTGCAAACAAAACGGTATTGAGTTTTATGCCATCAACAATAGTTTTGACGGAGAGGATTTTGATAAAAATACGCAAAGTCGAAAAATAAATGCCGATATCTTTATCGACGATAGAAATTTAGGAGGTTTCCCAGGTTGGAGTGACGTCTATCAAATCATTACAAAAAAGATTGAATTAAGTGTTCACGCAAACGGGCAAAAAGCTCCTGAGAAGAAAAAGAAAAGAGGATTTTTCGGATTATGATACATTTAAAAAGTAAAGAAGAATTAGAACTAATGTACCTAAGCGCTCAATTGGTTTCAAAAACCTTGGGTATGTTAGCCAAAGAAGTAGTGCCTGGTGTTACAACCAATCATTTAGATAAATTAGGAGGCGAATTTATTCGCGACAATGGTGGATATCCTGCATTTTTAGGAATGTACGATTTCCCTAAAAACCTTTGTATTTCGCCAAATCAACAAGTTGTTCACGGAATTCCAAACGACAAACCACTTAACGAAGGTGATATTGTTTCGGTAGATTGTGGTGTTTATATGAATGATTTTTACGGAGATCATGCTTATACATTCGCAGTTGGTGAAGTAGATGCTGAAACTGAAAAATTATTACGCATTACGAAAGAATCAATGTTCAAAGGAATTGAACAAATGAAAAAAGGTAATCGTATAGGTGATATTGGTTTTGCAATTCAACAATATTGTGAAAAAGAAGGTTACGGAATCGTTCGTGAATTAGTTGGACACGGATTAGGTCGTAAAATGCACGAAGAGCCACAAGTTCCAAATTATGGACGTCGTGGATCTGGTAAAAAAATTGAAGAAGGAATGGTGTTAGCCATCGAACCAATGGTAAATATGGGGACTGAAAAAGTTTTCTTTCATCCAGATGGTTGGACGGTTACAACGCGTGACGATAAATATTCGGCTCACTTCGAACATGATGTTTGTGTGGTAGATGGCGAACCAAAATTATTGTCAACTTATCAGTTTATTTACGATGTGTTAGGTATCGAATCTGATGAAGAAAAACCATTTTTATTCAAACCCTAAAAAACTTTTGTGAAAAAGCTTTTAAAAAAAATCATGAATATTCTACCTCGTCCTTTATTAATACAAGGTAGTTATATCGTTCGTCCAGTTTTAGTTTGGTTTATGAAAGGTAATCGTTTCGTAGATCCGATTGATGGACAAGGTTATTACAGTTTATTGCCTTATGGTTACGAAAAACAGCGTGATAATGTGCTTTCACCCGGAACTTTTTCATTAGAAAGACATCGTTTGATGTGGTTGTACCTAAAAAATGAAACGTCTTTTTTTACCGAAAAAGCAAAAGTTTTGCATATTGCTCCAGAGCAATCTTTTATCAAGCGTTTTCGTGCGATGAAGAACTTAGAATACATCACAAGTGATATCGAATCGCCTTTGGCAGATGTAAAAGCTGATATTTGCGATTTACCTTTTGGTGATGATACATTTGACATTATTTTTTGTAATCACGTTTTGGAGCATATTCCTGACGATCACAAAGCGATGAGTGAATTATTTCGTGTCATGAAACCTGGAGGTTGGGGAATTTTGCAAGTTCCTATTTCGTATCAACGCGATGTGACGTACGAAGATCCAACGGTTACAACAAAAGAAGAACGTAAAGAAAAATTTGGACAATATGATCACGTTCGTGTTTATGGTTTAGATTATTACAAACGTTTGGAAGATGTTGGTTTTATCGTCGAAAAAGTAGATTACACGAAACAAATTCCTTCGGAAGATGTTCAAAAATATTGCTTAGAAAAAGGTGAAATTTTACCTGTGGTTCGCAAACCAAAAGCTGAATAAAATATAAAATCATAAAAAAAGCTCAACTAAAAGTTGAGCTTTTTTCGTATTAATCATTTACCGAAAGCGAATATGGTCGATCTTCTTGTTTAGTTCCTCGATTTTTGTTCGGTTTATTGTTCATGTTAAATTCAATTTTTGCACCTTTCATTAATTCTGAATGTTTAAAGAAATTCTGCGTATATTTTTTATCATTTAATTCAACTGATTTAATATAAATATTTTCATTCGAATTATCTTCTGCAATCAACTGAATTTTTCGTCCATTTTCTAAATAAATTGTAGCTTTTTTAAACAATGGCGAACCTATCACATATTCGTCCACAGCTGGCGTAACAGGATAAAAGCCTAATGCCGAAAAAACATACCAAGCAGATGTTTGCCCATTATCTTCGTCACCACAATATCCATCTGGCGTTGCAGCATATAATTTTTTCATCACTTCTCTTGTCCAAAATTGAGCTTTCCAAGGTTCTCCAGCATAATTATACAAATAAATCATGTGTTGAATAGGTTGATTTCCGTGCGCATATTGTCCCATATTTACAATTTGCATTTCTCTAATCTCATGAATTACTTGTCCGTAATATGAATCATCAAACAATGGTGGCTGAAGAAAAACACTATCTAATTTCGAAATAAATTTTTCATCTCCTCCCATCAAATCTATCAAACCTTGTACATCATGAAAAACACTCCATGTATAATGCCAACTATTTCCTTCTGTAAACGCATCTCCCCATTTTAGAGGATTGAAAGGCGATTGAAATTTTCCGTCTTTATTTTTTCCTCTCATAAAACCTGTCGAATGATCGAACAAGTTTTTATAATTCATTGATCGTTTTTTATACAAATCAGTTTCTGCTTTTGGTCGTCCCAAAGCTTTTCCTAATTGATAAATTGTAAAATCATCATACGCATATTCTAATGTTCTTGCAGCATTTTCATTAATTCCAACATCATAAGGCACATATCCCAAATCATTGTAATATTTCGCTCCTTTTCGTCCAACAGCACTCATTGGTCCTTCGTTATTTGCACCATGCAAAAGCGCTTCGTACAAAGTATTAATATCATAACCTCGCAAACCTTTCATATAAGCGTCTGCCACAACCGAAGCCGAATTATTTCCAATCATAATATCAGCATATCCAGGGCTACTCCATTCTGGCAAAAAACCTCCTTCTTTGTACGCATTCGCCAATCCTTCTTGCATTTCGACATTGATTGACGGATAAACCAAATTAAGAAATGGATATAACGCCCTAAACGTATCCCAAAAACCAGTTCCGCCAAACAAATAACCAGGCAAAACTTTTCCATTGTAAGGGCTATAATGAACGACATTATTCTTCTCATCAATTTCATAAAGTTTGTTCGGAAAGAAAAGTGTGCGATACAATGTCGAATAAAAAGTTTTCATTTCATCCAAATTATCCGATTCTATAGCCAATTGTCCCAATTTATCATTCCAAATTTTACGACCTTTTTTAGCAATTTGTTCAAACGAATGATTTTTTAATTCTTTCAGATTTGTCGCAGCTTGTTCATCACTAATAAATGAAGAAGAAACTTTTGCTAGAATTGGTTTAGCCTTTGTTTGAGCACCAAAACTAACTACAATCCCAGCGTGTTTACTCGAAATTTCATTTTTGTTTATTTTTTTTCCATTATCAAAAACAGTAACTTCTTTGATTGGCGTATCAAACTGAACAATAAAATAATTTTTAAAATTCTTTAAATCTCCTCTCGAATAACGCGTCGAATACCCAATAATTTGATTTTTTTCCGCAACATATTTTACATAAGAACCTTTATCAAAAGCATCAATCACAACATTCGCATGATCGGTCTGATTAAATGTAAACCTAAAAATTGCAGCGCGTTCTGTTGGTGTCATTTCCGCTACAACATCATAATCTGCCAAATAAACCGAATAATAATACGGTTTCACAACTTCTGTTTTATGAGAAAACCAACTCGCTCTTTTTTCCTCATCAAAAACCGCCGAACCCGTAGTTGGCATCAACGAAAATTGTCCATAATCGTTCATCCAAGGAGAAGGCTGATGCGTTTGTTTCAAACCTCTAATTTTATCGGCCGAATATTGATATTGCCAACCGTTCCCATTTTTCCCTGTTTGAGCCGTCCACAAATTCATTCCCCAAGGCAAACCAATCGCAGGATACGTATTTCCGTTAGATAATTCGTATTTAGAATCGGTTCCCATCAACGGATTTACCAAATCAACAGGATCAATCTCTTTGTTGTTGTACAACGTTTTTTGCGCATTAATAAACAAAGGATAAACGGCAGGAAGCAGAACCAATATTTTTATCAGTGTTAATTTTATCGATTTCATGTGTAATTATTCTGAAGATTAAAGATATTGTTTTTTTTGCCTCATCTTCAATCTCTTCATAAAATAGTCAAAATAAAAAGCGTTACCTTTTCTTGGTAACGCTTCTATTTTGAAAACTATTTTATTTAAAACTTCTACGAATATCCATTTTCTCATTCACCGATTTGTTGAATTCAGGGAAAGGTTTTAGACTATAATCATTCACAATAATACTAAAATTCATATCCAAATCTGTTTTTTCGTCATCTTTTTCATAAGTAGTATTCCAAATTGCAGACGTTTCTTTCAATACCCAATTTCCGTTGTGCGGTCGATACTTATAAACAACTTTTGCATCACGTAAAAAATTATTCGGAGATACTTCTTTTACTCGATTATAAGATATGAAAGAAAATTCTACCACAGCAAATGACTTTTTATCAATAGTTAGATAATAATCCGTTGAATTTGTTTTTAAATGAATTTCATAAACAAAAGAATCGGCATATTTTGTCATTGTCAAATCACTTTCTAAAAAAGACTTATCTTTTAATTTCTCCACAAATGATTGAAGATAACTATCTTTCAAATAAATACTTTTCAAATACTCCGACAAATTTATATTTGCATTAGGTTGCCAACCACTTTTTATTTCGTTGTTTACAATTCCTTTCGACTTAATTTTCAAATCTCCACGTTTAAATTTGAATTGTAAATCGGCATCTATAAAATCTCTATCATTTTTATTAAATAACAAATCTTGCTGAAAATTTACTAAGAAATAATATTGTTCTACATTGAAGTTTTTATCATAATTATCAATCACTTTCTGCAAAATATCTTCTGCTTTCAGGTTTGTAATGAACGCTTCTTGAAGTTCTAATTCCGAAACTTTTTCGAGTTTGATATTGAGTTCAGATTTCAAATCCGAAACTTTCAAAATTGCATCTTGATAATCTTTTTTCGAAACAATTAATTCATCTGCTTGCGAAATATTACTCAAATCAATAATCGCTTTTCCATGCTGATCCGAAACAAAATTCTTTGTCGAATTCTTGAAATAAATATCCGCATCATCTAACGGTAAATTATCCGAAAAATCTGTAATTTTTAAATTCACAATTTGCGCATTCACCGAAATAGCAAAAAAGATAAATAAGTAAACTAGTTTTTTCATATAGTTTTAAAATGATTTCCGATAAAGATATATTTTAAAACTGTTAAGGATTTGTGAATCATGAAGTTTTAAATATATTTTAACAAAAAAACGCCACTCTTCGAGTGACGTTTATAAAATATTGTAATAGTTGAAATTTTAGTGTGCTTCTAACCAATTTGCTCCTACTCCGACTTCTGCAATTAACGGAACATCCATTTGCATTGCCGCTTCCATAGTCGATTTGATTAATTCAGAAACTTTTTCTACCTCATCTTTTGGTGCATCAAAAATTAACTCATCATGTACTTGCAAAATCATTTTGGTTTGATAATTTTTCTTCAATTCTTTCTGAATTTGAATCATGGCCATTTTTACGATATCCGCCGCAGTTCCTTGTATTGGCGCATTTACCGCATTTCGCTCAGCATGTGAACGAACAACCGCATTTCTCGAATTGATATCTTTCAAATAACGACGACGACCCATCAATGTTTCTACAAAACCTTGATCACGAGCGACATCAACTTGTTTTTCGATATACGCTTTCAACGTTGGATATGTTTCATAATAGGCATCAATCAATGCTTTGGCTTCTTTACGAGAAATATTCGCTTGATCTGCCAAACCGAAAGCCGAAACACCATAAATAATTCCGAAATTCACCGTTTTTGCCTGACTACGTTGTTCACGCGTCACCTCATCCAACGCCACATTAAAAACTTTTGCGGCAGTAGAAGCATGAATATCTTCTCCATGTTTGAAAGCCTCTACCATTGCAGGATCTTGTGACATTTGCGCAATCAAACGCAATTCAATTTGCGAATAATCGGCAGAAATAATCACATGATTTTCATCTCGTGCAACAAAGGCTTTACGAATCTGCTGTCCAGCTTCCGAACGAATCGGAATGTTTTGTAAATTCGGATTTACAGAAGACAAACGTCCCGTTGCAGCAACCGTTTGCGCATAAGTTGTATGCACACGACCAGTTTTTGAATTCACCAATTCTGGCAATGCATCAATATAAGTCGATTTTAATTTTTGTAATTGGCGATACTCTAAAATATCATTGATAATTGGATGTTTATCTTTCAGTTTTGATAAAATTTCTTCTCCTGTTGCGTATTGTCCAGTTTTGGTTTTCTTCGCTTTTGGATCTAATTGTAATTTATCAAATAAGATTTCTCCCAATTGTTTTGGCGAATTAAGATTGAATTCTTCTCCAGCATCTTCCTGAATTTTTGCTTCTAATTCTCTTAATTTAGCTTCGTGTTTTACTGAAAGTTCTTTCAAAAACGGAACATCCAAATTAACACCTTCCAATTCCATATCAGCCAAAACTTGCATCAATGGCATTTCAAGATCAGTGAATAATTTGTGTGTATTTGCTTTGATTAATTCAGGCTCAAAAAGATTTTTCAATTGATTTGTAATATCAGAATCTTCTACGCCATATTCGGTTTGCTCCATTAATGGAACATCGCGGAAATTCTTTTGATTTTTTCCTTTTTTTCCAATCAAACTTTCAATTGAAACGGGTTGATAACTTAAATAAGTTTCCGACAATACGTCCATATTGTGACGCATATCTGGATTAATCAAATAATGAGCAATCATCGTATCAAAATTTTGACCTAAAACAACAATGTCATATTTGTTTAAAACTTTGATATCATATTTTAAATTTTGACCAATTTTCGAAATTGATTCATCTTCAAAAAATGGTTTAAATTCGTTGATAATTGTTTTTGTTTCTTCGAAATCTGCTGAAAAAGGAACATAATATCCTTTTCCTTTTTCCCAAGAAAATGAAATCCCGACCAATTCAGCTTCTAAAGCGTCCAAAGAAGTTGTTTCCGTATCGAACGTCACTTCTTTTTGTTTTAGAATATTTCGTAATAAAATTTCACGACCTTTTTTTGTATCGATTAATTGATATAAATGATTCGTTGTAGAAATATCTGTAAACGCAGAATTCTGAGGAATAATTTCTTCATCTGACGTAAAATCAAACAAAGATTGTTGAGCCGTTTGCACTTGATTCGAAGAAATCTGACTTGCCGCAGAAATTTCTTCTTGCGCTTCTTTGATAATTCCAGAAGCATCCAAACCATAAATTCTGTAAACCGTTTCTAACATTCTACGGAACTCTAACTCCGTGAACAATTCAGTAACTTTTTCAATATCTGGTGGACAAACCGTTAAATCTTCTTCATCAAATTCAACTGGAGCATCTGTAATAATTGTGGCTAATTTTTTCGAAAGAATTCCAAGTTCTTTATTTTCTTCAATCTTTTCTTTGGCTTTTCCTTTCAGCTTATCTGTATTCGCTAAAAGTCCTTCCATCGAACCAAATTCTTTCAAATATTTGCTTGCCGTTTTCGCTCCAATACCTGGTAAACCTGGAATATTATCGACAGCGTCACCCATCATTCCAAGATAATCTATCACTTGAATTGGATCATCGATTTCAAATTTTTCTTTGACTTCTTCAATTCCCCAAATCTCCACACCTTTTCCGTTTGCAGCAGGACGATACATCTTGATTTTATCTGTTACCAATTGCGCAAAATCCTTATCAGGCGTTACCATATAGGTTGTATAACCAGCTTTTTCAGCTTTTTGAGCCAAAGTTCCAATTACATCATCTGCTTCATAACCTTCGGCAAAAAGCACTGGAATTTTTAACGCACGTAAAATATCTTGAATATACGGAACACCTTGACGAATCGCTTCTGGCGTTTCATCACGATTTGCTTTATATTCAGGAAAATCCACCGTACGAACTGTTGCTTGACCAACATCAAAAACAACTGCTAAATGCGTTGGTTGTTCACGGCGAATAACATCGAACAAGGAATTTGTAAATCCCATAATTGCCGATGTATTGAACCCTTTTGAATTGATTCGTGGATTTTTGATAAATGCATAATATCCTCTAAAAATTAAGGCATACGCATCTAACAAAAAAAGTCTTTTATCTAATTGATTCATATAATTTTCGTTATGCGAAAAGCGATGAGCGTAAAGCGAAAATTCTCACAAATCGCTAACCGCAATACGTTTATTTTAATATTCTGGCGCTAATTCAACAACCAATCCATCCATTTCATCCGAAAGATGTAACTGACAACCTAAACGAGAATTATCTTTCACATTAAAAGCCTCTGCTAACATTGCATCTTCATCAGGCGTCATTTCAGGTAATTGAATTTCTGGTGTCAATACATAACATTGACAAGAGGCACACATCGCCATTCCACCACAAATACCAATGGTTCCTTCTGGTGCTAATTCGTATGCACGCACAAGCTCCATAATATTCATATTCATATCAGTAGGTGCATCAACTTCGTGCGAAACACCTTCTCTATCTATAATTGTAATTTTAATATCTGCCATAATACTTTTTCAAGTTACACAAAAATACGGATTGTTTACTTTCAAAAAAAGAATATGCCTCATTGGATTATATTTAATACTAATTTTAAATAAGAACTGTTACGAATTACGAATTTTGTCGACTAATTAGAAAATTAAAAAAATGAATGCACACGAAATAGATTATAAAATTTACGGCGAAGAAATGCAATTTGTCGAAATTGAATTGGATCCACAAGAAACTGTTGTAGCAGAAGCAGGTAGTTTTATGATGATGGATGATGGCGTAAAAATGGAAACAATTTTTGGCGATGGTTCGCAACAAAGCGGTGGACTTTTCGGAAAATTATTGAATGCTGGAAAACGAATGTTAACAGGTGAAGGTTTGTTTATGACTTCGTACACGAATTACGGACAAGGAAAAAAGAAAGCTTCTTTTGCTGCGCCATATCCAGGAAAAATTGTTCCGATTGATTTACCAGAAGTAAATGGAAAATTTATTTGTCAGAAAGATGCTTTTCTTTGCGCTGCAAAAGGAGTTTCGGTTGGAATTGAATTTAATCGAAAATTAGGAACTGGACTTTTTGGAGGAGAAGGTTTCATTATGCAAAAATTAGAAGGCGACGGAATGGCTTTTATTCATGCTGGCGGAACATTGTATAGTCGAGTTTTACAAGCTGGCGAAGTCTTGAAAGTTGATACAGGTTGCATTGTTGGTTTCGAACAATCTGTTCATTACGACATCGAATTTATAGGCGGAATTAAAAATACATTTTTCGGAGGAGAAGGTGTTTTCTTTGCGACTTTGAGAGGTCCAGGAGTTGTGTATATTCAGTCTTTACCTTTTAGCCGATTGGCTGATCGTATTATTGCTCATGCACCTTCTGCGGGTGGTTCTTCTCAAGGTGAAGGATCTATTTTAGGAGGTTTAGGAAGATTAATTGATGGTGATTAAAATTTAATTTTACAAAAAAGAGTTTCAAATTGAAACTCTTTTATTTTATACGGAAAACCATAATTTATTTTGATTGATTTTTCTTATTTTTAATAAAAATTTCATCATTTGAAAAAACTTCTATTAACCGTTATTTTTTGTTCAGGATTTACTTTTGGACAAAATATTTTATCTTTTAGTAATGATCAATATAGCGGGATTAACGGTAGTGTTTTTTCTCCGACAACTTCATATTTCAACCCGAATAAATGGGATGTTAATATTATTTCTGAAGATATTTTATTCAGAAATGATTACGCTTACATATCCGATCAAAACGTATTAGGTTTAATAAAAGGTGAAACAAAATCAGCAAATATAAAAGCTGGAATAAGAGGAGATACACATTCTAATATTTTAGATTTCACAACTAAAAATACGATTTCTTATCATTTAGAAAATGATCTTATGGGACCTTCGGTTTCTTTTAAAAAGAAAATTAAAGGTCAAACTTATCGTGTTGGAATTTTTACCCGACTTCGTACACAAGGTTCTATTAAAGATTTAGATAATTATTTTCGTTTTAGTAATCAGAATGAAATAGAACCAAAAAATTATATGTTTGAACCTACAAAGACAAATGCAATGAATTGGGCTGAATTAGGCTTAAATGTTGCAACAAATTTGTATACAACTAATACTTCTGAAGTTATTATTGGGGCAAATATTAAATATCTTATGGGTTTAGATGGCGCGTATATCAAAAGTAAAAACGCGATAAAATTAGAAGCTGAACCAACTATAACAAGTACAATCGACAATCCTGATGCAAATATTTATGCGTCAAATTATGATATAAAAGCAGGATATTCTACCAATTATGATTTTGATCGAGATAAATATGTTTTACGAAATAGAGGAAATGGAGTTGGAATAGATTTAGGAATTTCTTTTGTGAACAGAAGAGCGAATGATGAATTATATGATTTCAAATTTTCAGCAAATTTATTAGATGTTGGATTAGTAAAATTCAGAGGCGATAACCATCATTTCTACAATCCTTCGCAAAGAGTTCAACTTCGTAATAATCCAAATTTAGATGGAGTTAAATTTGAAAGTGTTGATCAATATTTAGGACTTTTGAGCAAAGAAGTTTATGGTGATGAAACAAAATATAAAACGGGAAATAATTTTTCGATCGGTTTACCAACCAGTTTACATCTTAATCTAAGTAAAAAAATTATTGAAAATCATTACTTAAATTTCAATTGGATGCAACGAATTCCAGTTTTTGAAAATAGTTTGAAACGTATCAATGTGCTACAAACTTCTTATACTATCCAAAAAGATGGATTTGGAATTGGACCTTCCCTTTCTATCTATGATTATGAAAATGTAACATTCGGTGGTTATGTAAGAATTGGTCCTCTGATTTTGGGCAGTGATAATGCAATTCCAATCGTTTTTAAACAGAAAAAATTAACTTCTGCAAACTTTTATTTTGGATTAAAATTTTATCCCTTTTGGGATAATGAAGCCAAAAGACGAAGTAGAGAACCTTGTGAATGTGAATAAAAAAACCTTTTACGCAAAACGCAAAAGGTTTAAAAAATATTTCTATTTATTTTGTTAAAATTAGTCAATAGCTTTGACAACCGCTTTTTCAGCTTCTTTTCTTGTCCCGTCGAAACCATCAACACCAGAAACTGTTGTGTATTTCAAGACAAATTTTTTCCCAGGATTCATTCTATTGTAAACAGACTGGCACATTAATGTTGCTTCGTGGAAACCACATAAAATCAACTTCAATTTTCCTGGATACGTATTTACGTCACCAATTGCGTAAATCCCTTCGATATTTGTTTGATAATCTAACGCATTATTTACTTTAATTGCATTTTTCTCAATCTCCAATCCCCAATTTGCAATAGGGCCTAATTTTGGAGAAAGTCCAAATAATGGAATAAAGTAATCTGTTTCAAGTTCAAAAGTTTCTTCACCTTTTTCGATGACCAAAGATTCTACTTTCCCATCACCTTTGATTCCAGTAATTTCGGCTGGGGTAATTAAATTAATTTTTCCCGCTTTTTTCAATTCAATTACTTTATCAACAGAATCTAACGCTCCACGGAATTCATTTCTTCTGTGTACCAACGTAACTTCCGCAGCCACATCAGCCAAGAAAATAGACCAATCCAAAGCAGAATCTCCACCACCAGCAATCACGATTTTTTTATCACGGAACAATTCAGGATTTTTCACAAAATACTCCACTCCATTTTCTTCGTATGCTTCAATGTTTTCGATAATTGGTTTACGAGGCTCAAAAGATCCAAGACCACCTGCAATCGCAACTGCTTTTCCTTGCACTTGCGTTCCTTTATTAGTTGTTACAATAAAAGTTCCGTCTTCTTGCTTATCGATTGTTGCAGCTTGTTCGTTCAATGTAAAACCTGGCTCAAATTGTTTGATTTGCTCCATCAAATTATCAATCAATTCACCTGCACCTACAGAAGGATAACCAGGAATATCAAAAATTGGTTTTTTGGGATACAATTCTGTCAATTGTCCTCCAGGTTGAGGAAGTGCATCAATAATATGACATCTCATTTTTAATAAACCTGCTTCGAAAACGGCAAAAAGACCAGTTGGTCCAGCTCCGATTATAACTATATCTGTTTGAATCATTTTTTTGAATTTTATTTAGAACGTTACTAAATTGAATGCAAATTTAATGAATTTGAAAGGATTAATCGATGATTATCATCAGAAGTCTAATAATATTTATTGATAATAAAAAAGACAAATTCGATAATGAATTTGTCTTTTGAAGTTGTAGCGAAGAGCAGAATCGAACTGCCGACCTCAGGGTTATGAATCCTGCGCTCTAACCATCTGAGCTACCTCGCCTTGTTTTTAGTGGTGCAAATATAAGAGGTTATTTTCGATTAAAACAAATCTTTTTTGAAATATTTTCAATAAAAAGTCGCTTAAATAGGCTAATCAATTGAATTTCATTAAAATTAAAATCACATTTTTTTGAAGAAAATATCATCCACAAAAAAATCCTCAAGCAAAACTTGAGGATTTTGATATTTTATCTGCTTTTCTACTTACGCTAAAGCATTTTTGATACGTGTCATTGCTTCTCTCAACTCTTCTACAGACGCCGCATACGAGATACGAATACAATTTTTAGATCCGAAAGCCGAACCTGAAACAACCGCAACTTGGGCGTGCTCTAATAAATATAAAGCCAAATCATCTGCATTGTTAATTGTAACGCCATTGTACGTATTTCCGAAAGTTGCCGTAACATCTGGGAACAAATAGAAAGCTCCTTTTGGCTCGTTTACTTTGAAAGTTGGAATTTCTCTTGCCCAACCTAACATCAATTCACGACGTTCTGCAAATGCATCAACCATGTATTGAACTGAGCTTGGATCTGCTTCTAAAGCCGTAATTGCCGCACGTTGAGCGATAGACGTTGCTCCCGAAGTCACTTGTCCTTGTAACGTTTCGCATGCTTTTGCTAACCAAGCTGGCGCTCCAATGAAACCGATTCTCCAACCTGTCATCGCGAAAGCTTTTGCTAAACCATTTACAGTTACTGTTTGGTTATAAACTTCTGGGAAAGATGCTATCGAAACATTTTTTTCTCCGTAAACAATGTGCTCATAAATTTCGTCCGAAATAATAATCACATCTGGATATTTTGCTAAAACTGTTGCTAAACCTTGTAGTTCTTCTCTTGTATAAACTGATCCTGATGGATTACAAGGAGATGAATAAATAATTGCACGCGTTTTATCTGTAATTGCAGCTTCTAATTGTGCTGGAGTAATTTTGAAATCAGCTTCTAAAGTTCCTTCCACAAAAACTGGCGTTCCTCCTGATAATTCTACGATATCTGAATAAGAAACCCAATAAGGTGTTGGAATAATCACTTCTGTTCCTTCGTCTACAATTGCTTGTAAAACATTATAAATAGATTGTTTTGCTCCTGTAGAAACAACAACTTGGTTTGCTGTATACTCAATATTGTTATCACGTTTAAACTTCTTACAAATCGTTTCCTTCAAATCTGCATACCCTGCAATTGGAGGATATCCTGAATAATTATCGTCGATAGCTTTTTTAGCTGCCTCCTTAATAAAATCTGGTGTATTGAAATCTGGTTCTCCAATACTTAAACTAATCACATCGATTCCCTGTGATTTTAATTCTCTTGCTTTCGCAGACATTGCAATAGTTGCAGATGGTTTCAAATTCTGTAAACGCTTTGAAAGTTGCATAATATTTGTGTGTTATTTGTAATGTAACAATTTATTGTTGCGAAGATACTTTTTTCTCCGTAGAATTTTGTTACTTTTAATCATTAAAAATCTAGAATAAAACAAAAAATTATGGCTGAAATTACATTCAAAGGAAATCCTATTCATACAGGCGGAGATTTACCAACAGTTGGTGAAAAAGCCCCAAGTTTTGCTTTAACAGCAGGCGATTTAAGCGACAAAACATTGGCTGATTATGCAGGAAAAAATGTTGTTTTAAATATTTTCCCAAGTGTTGACACTGGTGTTTGTGCACAATCTGTACGAGCTTTCAACAAAGAAGTCTCTTCTGCTGCAAATACAGTTGTGTTATGTATTTCGAAAGATTTACCTTTCGCTTTATCTCGTTTTTGTGCTGCCGAAGGTTTGGATAATGTAGTGACTTTATCTGATTTCAAAAATGAAGAGTTTGCAAATGCTTATGGTGTAAAAATGGTTGATGGACCATTAAATGGTTTATTTTCTCGCGCAGTTGTGGTAATTAATCCAAATGGAGAAGTTGCTTACACAGAGCAAGTTCCTGAAATTGGTCAAGAGCCTGATTACACACATGCTTTAGCAGCAATTAAGTAATCAAAATAGTTTTCAAAATAAAAAGCGTTACCCGAAAAGTAACGCTTTTTGTTTATTTCCCAACTAAAATCACTTCTTTAGAATTTATCCGAATAACTCTTTCACTTTCAAAAGTAAAAATTAGGTCATCATTTTCATTTGGATATTCTTTATCAACTAATGAATAATTTTCATCACGTAAATTAGAATCAAAAAATGTAATTCCAGATAAACATGAATCGTCTTCAATATATTCTTCAGAAGGTTTAATTTGTTTTAGATATGTATAATTATTTACTAAAAAATATAAATCATTATACTTCATTTTTTTAATAGTATTTTCTTCTATTATGACAAAATGTATTTTAATAAATTCATCTGTCACTTCCAATTCATTTGAAATAAAATCATAACAATTATGAAGATCTATTTCTTCATTCTCAAATTCAATTTCTGTAAAAGAAATAATTTTAAAATTTGTTTTCATTAGATTAAATTCCCAATAAAATCAATAGTTAATCAACTAATTACTTCGCAAACTGAGCAGCTAATTTTTCAGCTTTTTTAGATTCTGAATAATCATAGAATCCTTCTCCAGATTTCACTCCTTTTTTACCTGCTGTTACCATGTTTACTAACAATGGACAAGGCGCGTATTTAGGATTTTTGAAACCATCGTACAATACTTCTAAGATTGATAAACAAACGTCTAAACCAATAAAATCAGCTAATTGTAATGGCCCCATTGGATGAGCCATTCCTAATTTCATTACTTCGTCAATTTCTTTTACGCCAGCAACTCCTTCGTATAAAGAATAAATTGCTTCATTAATCATCGGCATTAAAATACGATTAGCGATAAAACCAGGATAATCGTTCACTTCAACTGGAACTTTCCCTAATTTTTCTGACATTTCCATAATCGCTTTCGTTACTTCGTCTGTTGTATCATAACCACGAATAATTTCGACCAATTTCATCATCGGAACTGGATTCATAAAATGCATTCCAATCACTTGTTTTGGACGACTTGTAACAGACGCAATTTTTGTAATCGAAATAGAAGACGTATTTGATGCTAAAATTGCATTTGCAGGCGCAGCTTCATCAATTTGTTTGAAGATTTTCAATTTCAAATCTAAATTTTCTGTCGCAGCTTCTACAACTAAATCAGCATTTTTCACCGCTTCAGCAGTATCCGTAAATGTTGTAATATTATTTAAAGTTGCTGTTTTATCAGCTTCTGTAATTTTTTCTTTGGCGATCATGCGCTCCAAATTTCCAGCGATTGTTTTCAATCCACGCTCCAAACTATCTTGAGAAACGTCAACCAAATTCACTGTAAATCCTGATTGTGCGAAAACGTGAGCAATTCCATTCCCCATCGTTCCAGCTCCAATAACTGTAATGTTTTTCATCTTTTTGTATGTTTGTTTTTATTATTTATGTTTTCGAGATTAGAAGCTCGTTTGCGAAATGCGAAGTTCGAGATTCGTTTAGCGTTTAGCGTTTAGCGAAATTCGTACTTCTAAAATCTAACTTCGATTTATTCTTTCTCGATTGTTTGATTTTTGATGACTTGTTGCTCTTTTTCAAAATAAGCAATAATCTCCAATGCAACTTTCAAGGCATTTCGTCCATCTTGTAACGAAACTTTAATCGGCGAATTGTTTACAATAGAATCCGCAAAACTTTCCAATTCATCCAAAATTGCATTATTTGGTAAAACTTCTGGATGTTCGAAACAAATTTCTCTACGATCTCCTTTATCATTTTCCAAAATCATTGCAAATTCACTTGGATTTTCTGGCGCTTTGTGCATTTTAATAATTTCAGTCTTTTTCGTCAAGAAATCAATTGAAATATACGCATTTCGTTGAAAAACACGCATTTTTCGCATATTTTTCATTGACATTCTACTTGTCGAAACATTAACCACACAACCATTTTCGAACTCAATTCTAGCATTTGCAATATCAGGCGTATCACTAATCACCGATACTCCAGACGAATGAATCGATTTAATTTCTGATTTTACAATCGATAAAATCACATCTAAATCATGAATCATCAAATCTAACACAACAGGAACATCTGTTCCGCGCGGATTAAATTCTGCCAAACGATGCGTTTCGATAAATAATGGTTCTTCTATAAAAGGTGCAGCCGCTGTAAATGCAGGATTGAAACGCTCTACGTGTCCAACTTGCGCTTTCAGACCTTTTTCATTTGTCAATTTCAACAAATGATCTGCCTCTTCTAAGGTATGCGTAACTGGTTTTTCGATGAAAAAATGTTTATTTTTTTCGATCACTTTCAATGCAACTTCATAATGTGATAAGGTTGGTGTCACAATATCGACAACATCAACAACATCAATTAATTCATCCATTGAACTAAAATATTTAAACCCAAATTCAGCTTCAACTTTTTTTCCATTTTCTTCAAAAGAATCAAAGAAGCCAATTAATTCGTATCTTTCCGATTGATTTAATAACTTTAAATGGATTTTTCCAAGGTGCCCAGCACCGATCACTCCTACTTTTAACATTTGGTAGATTTTGCCGTTAAAATTAATGAGAATAAGTTGTATTTAATGCATTTTTGTAAAAATTTTGGAATATGTCTGTAGACGATTTTAAACACAGAGGACGACGCAAAAAGTTGGTTGATTTGTTGCGCTCGAAAGGAATTGAAGATGAAAACGTGCTGGAAGCTATTAATTTAGTGCCACGACATTTATTTTTAGACAGCGCTTTTACCGAATTCGCATATCGCGACGAAGCTTTTCCGATTGCTGCTGGACAAACAATTTCGCATCCGTTTACAGTTGCTTTTCAGACACAATTATTAGATATTCAACCTAATGAAAAAGTCTTAGAAATTGGAACTGGTTCTGGTTATCAAACTGCGGTTTTGGTTGCTTTAGGTGTTGAAGTTTTTACGATTGAACGTCAAAAAGATTTGTTTGATTTCTCAAAAATCATGTTGAAAAAAATCAATTTCGAGCCACGTTATCAGACGTATGGAGATGGTTACAAAGGTTTACCTTCTTTTGCTCCTTTTGATAAAATTATTGTAACAGCAGGCGCGCCAGAAATTCCAGAAGAATTAAAAAAACAATTGAATATTGGTGGAATAATGGTGATTCCTGTTGGTGAACAATCGCAACGAATGATTGTGATTATACGTTTATCAGAAAATCAATTTGAACATTACGAATTTGGAGATTTCAAATTTGTGCCAATGTTAGAAAGCCGAGATAAATAAAATAAAAAACTCCAACTAAAATTTAGTTGGAGTTTTTGTCTGAATATATTTTTTATTAATCATCAATTTTCTTGAAATTTCCGTTTTTATCAAATTTTAATTCAAGTCCATTGTTCAATTTTACTTCAATTTCTTTTCGATCTCTTTCAATTTTTGTGATTGTAGTATTCGGAAAACTTCTTTTCACATAATTCGAAATTTTAGCTGGAATAAATCCTGTTGGAATAGCATTTCGTTTTCCATCAACTTCTTTCCAAGCTCCGTCTCCGTCAAATTCTACCTTTGTTCCATTTGCCAAATACACTTTATATTCTTTCGAAAAATAATCGTCGTCCAACATCACTGAACCAACTTGTTTTGCACCAAAATACTTATTGATAAATTGCTGTCCCGTTTTTGGAACTTGGTTATATTTTATCGCTTTATCTTGAGCAAAAGAAATCAACGTTGCACTTAACATGATAACACTTAAAAACTTTTTCATTTTGTTTGATTTTATAATTATAAGACAAAGTTGCAAAGTGAATTAGGAAAGATTTGGGAATAATTTATTTTTTCAGAATAAATTGATGAAAAGGAAACACATAATTGTAATCTAACTTTAGATTTTGTTGATTTCTAATAATCGTGTCCACAATCGAAAGCCCTAATCCATTATTTCCATCACTTGTTCCTTGTTTATAAAAACGACTAAAAATAAGATTAGAATCCAATGTTGCGTTTTTTCCTGTATTCGAAATTATAAATTGATTTGAGTCACTTTCTATCTTAATAATTTTTTCATCATTGTTATGTTTGATCGCATTTCGAATCAAATTTGAAATTAAAATTCGAGCCAAATCGATATTAAAATCAAGAATAAAATCTGCATTAAAATTTGTTTCTAATTTAATTTCTTCTGCTTCTAAAATATCTTCATAATCTTCAATCAAATCTTTTGTCAAAGTTGTAAAATTAACTTCAACATTATTTTTGTATTGATTATTTTCGATTCGAGATAACATTAATAATGATTTATTAAGATTCACCATTCGCCAAAGTGTTTGCTTGGTTTCTACTAAACTCATCACTTCTTTTTCTTTTAAATCTGAATTTTCTATTAGCAAATCAAGTTTGTTTAGCGCAATTGTCAAAGGTGTTTGCAATTCGTGGGAAGCATTTTCGATGAACAATTTTTGTGAATTAAAAACCTCATCATTTCGATTAATCATTCGCTCAATTTCTTTTTGCAAATAAGAAAATTCTTTCACATTCGTTTCGACAAGTTTTGGTTTTTCGTTATTTCCCACTTCATATTTTCTTAATTGAGAAATAATTTGTCCAAAAGGTTTGAAGGCTTTTTTCAATCCAAAATGATTAATCAATAAAATACTAATCAAAATAAAAACATACAACGCAATCAAAGAAATCGATAAATCATAAATCAATTCATCTTCTTCGACTGTTGAGGTTCTAATTTCTAATGAATACGGATGATTTTCTTTGTCATAAAAACCAGTTCTCAATATACGATAAGGCTCCATATCATCATCGTATCCCATGTAAACCAACTCATTCGAAAAATGATTTCTTTCATCATATTTACTTGGATCAACTTTGGAAATTTTGAATTGACTTAATCCAAATTCGGTTGTATTTAATAAATTCGGATCGCGATAAGCTTCTCGAATAATTTCAATTTTTTGATTCTTTAATCCGTCATCTACATTGTCATAAACTTCATCCAAAATCAAGGAATGAAAAAGAAATGCCCAAATCGCAATAACGATAAGCAACCAAAATGTGAGGTAACGAAATGTATAATTTTTTAGTGATATTTTCATGTTAAATCAACTTATAACCAATCCCATAAACCGCTTGTAAATCGGCTTCGGAGTTTGCTTCTTTCATTTTTTTCCTTAGATTTTTTATTTGCGAATAAATAAAATCTAAATTATCAGATAGCTCAATATGATCTCCCCAAACACTTTCTGCTAAAGTCGTTTTCTGAAAAACACGTTCGGGTCTCAACATAAAATAATACAGCAAATCATATTCCTTTCTGTTTAATTTCAGTTCGATATTATTTACTTTTACCAAACGATCTTCGGGAAAAATTTGAATATTTTTATAACTCAAAACATCCTCTCCTTTTTGTAGATTTTTGCGCAAAGCAACTTTAATTCGAGCCAATAATTCAGCAAAATGAAATGGTTTCGCTAAATAATCATCCGCGCCAACCAATAATCCTTCTACTTTATCATCAACCGAATCTTTCGCCGACAAAATAATCACCGAAGATTCTTCAATTCCTTCAACAAAGACATTCCATCACCGTCTGGTAACATCATATCCAATAAAATGCAATCATAATCGAACGAAATTATTTTATCCAAAGCTTGCTGATAATTATCTGCTGTTTCGACAATCATCTTTTCCTTTTCTAAAAACTCAACAATTGTTTCTTGCAATTTTATTTCATCTTCTACGACTAAAATCTTCATAACTTCAGTTTAAATAATTGGTAAAAATAGATAGTAAAATAGGAAAGAATTAGGAAAACTCCTACTTTTATTCTCAAAATTTAAGATTTCAATTTTGAAAAAATATAGCTTTAAAAATGATTATAGCGAAGGTGCTCACCCAGCAATTTTGCAACGATTAATCGATACAAATTTAGAACAAACAATTGGTTACGGCGAAGACGAATTTTGCAATGAAGCAAGAGAGTTCATCAAAAAAAGACTGAAAAAAGATTCAGCAATTCATTTTGTTTCTGGTGGAACACAAGCCAATTTAATTGTAATTTCTTCTATTCTAAAACCACACGAATCTGTAGTTGCAGCCGAAAGCGGGCATATTGCCGTTCACGAAACGGGCGCGATAGAAGCAACAGGACATAAAGTAAATACCATTGCGACGGATAATGGAAAAATAACTCCTGAGCAAATTTCGATTGTTCTTTCCACACATACGGACGAGCATATGGTGAAGCCACAATTGGTTTATATTTCTAATTCTACGGAAGTTGGAAGTGTTTATTCGAAAAAGGAATTGCAAGAACTTTATCATTTTTGCCAAGAAAATAATTTATATCTTTTTGTTGATGGCGCACGTTTAGCTTCTGCTTTAACTTCTTCTAAATGTGATTTAAGCTTTGAAGATATGGCGAATTTTACAGATGTTTTTTACATTGGTGGAACTAAAAATGGTGCACTTTTAGGTGAAGCAATTGTGATAAATAATTTAAAATTGGACGAAGATTTTCGTTATCATATCAAGCAAAAAGGCGGAATGTTAGCAAAAGGACGTTTGATAGGTATTCAATTTTCGGAAATATTTCGAGATGATTTATTTTTCGAGATGGGAAAACACGCCAATCAAATGGGAGAAAAATTAGCAAATGCTATTTCAGCAAAAGGTCACAACTTTTTGACAGAACCATCTTCCAATCAAATTTTCCCTATTTTACCAAATTCAATTATCGAAAAACTACAACAAGATTTTGAGTTTTATATTTGGCAAAAAATTGATGAACAAAATTCTGCAATTAGATTAGTCACTTCTTGGACAACACCAGAGGAACAAGTAGAAAATTTTATCAAATCAATATAAAAAATAAAAGGATCCATAAATTATTGGATCCTTTTATTTTAATAATAATCTTTCACATTTTTCAAACGCTCTTTCGCGCGTTTATATTCTGCTTTTCTGATTTCTTTTTTACGTTTCATCAAATTTTTATCGTGAGAATAATTACGTTCTATTCGCTTGATATCTCTTTCGTATTCGTCTTCTAAACGCTCTAATCGATCATCAATTCGGTCTTTGTAATAATCGTCACGATGAGAATTTGACCATTTATAACGTTGATTATCGTTTAAGATTTTATCAATATCACGTTGTAAATTGTAAGAAATCTCTCTTTTTCTTCTACCTTTTTCGTAACCAGATAAATTACGATCTCTTCCAACTCTTTCGAAATCTTTACTTGCTTGTTTTTTTAAAGCAATTATTTTATTTTTTTGACTACTTGATATTCCGTAATAATCAGATCTTTCAATTAAAACATCGACATTTCTATTATTTCCATCATTTGGTCTATTTTGCGCATAACTTGACATTGTAAACAACGCAAAACCAAAAATTAAAAACTTCTTCATATTCTAAACTTTCGTTTAGAATAAGCAAAGTCCGTGCTGAAATGAATAAATTATTAAAATTTATATTTAATCAACAACTAATCAATTAATTAAACCTTAGTTTTTTCTAACGCTTGCAAAATATCTTCGATAATATCCACTTTATCCTCCAAACCGACCGATAAACGAATAGAACCTGGCCTAATTCCCAAATCTGCACGTTCTGCATCTGATAATTTTGCGTGAGTTGTAGTTGCTGGATGCGTTGCAATCGATCTCGAATCTCCTAAATTAGACGTATATAAAATCATTTCTAATGCATCAATAAATCTGAAAGCACGTTCTTTTCCTCCTTTCACTTCAAATGTTACGATTCCACCCCCGCCTTTCATTTGTTTTTTCGCCAACTCATATTGCGGATGCGATGGTAAAAATGGATATTTCACATCTGCAATTTCAGCATGATTTTCCAAAGCTTCTGCCAACGCCAACGCATTTTCGCAATGACGATCCATACGAAGTGGCAACGTTTCTAAACTTTTAGAAATTGTCCACGCATTAAAAGCCGACATCGCCGGACCTGTATGACGAATAAAAAACATCATTTCATTGATTAATTCTTCTTTTCCTACAACTACTCCACCCAAAACTCGACCTTGTCCGTCCATATATTTTGTTGCAGAATGAATAGATAAATCAAATCCAAATTGCAAAGGTTGTTGTAAATATGGCGTTGCGAAACAATTGTCAATTGCAAAAATAACATTCGGATGTTTTTCTTTCAATTTTGCCAAAGCTTCTAAATCAAATAATTCTAATCCAGGATTTGAAGGCGATTCTAAGAAAACAATTTTTGTATTTGATTGAATTGCTTTTTCCCAATCCTCGATATTTGGCGTTTCTACATATGTATAAGTTACGCCCCAACGCGGAAATAATTGCGTAATTAATTGATGTGTAGAACCAAAAATTGCACGACTCGATACAATATGATCTCCACTTTTTATATACGAAGCAAAAGATGCAAAAACAGCAGCCATTCCCGAAGCAAAAGCTAAACCTGCATCTGCTTTTTCCAAAGCACAAACGCGATTAATAAACTCTGTTGTATTTGGATTTGCATAACGTGAATAAACCATACCTTGCTCTTCTTCTGCAAAAATTGCACGTCCTTGCTCTGCGCTATCAAAAATAAAACTTGATGTTAAATATAATGGAACCGAATGCTCGCGAGTAGCAGATCTTGGCGCTTGCTCACGAATTATCTTAGACTGATCTTTTTTCATAAGAATCAAAGTTAACGATAGTTTTATTAAGCAAAAAGCTTTTAATAAAGTTTTAAACAGAAATTATTTCTGTTTTCAATCGTTGTTTCGATAATTTGACTGTTTCTAAAAAGATTTTTAGAAATATTTCAGAAACGATTTTAAAACTTTCATTTTCATCACGATTAAAAATGATTAAACGAGTAATTATTCCTAAAATATCATTCAAATTTAATCTCTACCTTTGCAGTCTTATATCAATTTATGTCATTCGAAAATTTAGGATTATCACCATATTTATCAAAAGCAATTACAAAACTTGGATTTTTAAAACCTTTTGAAATTCAGACCGAAACAATTCCATCTATTTTAAAAGGAAAAGATGTGATGGGAATTGCAAAAACTGGTTCTGGAAAAACCTTGTGTTTTGTTGCGCCTTTGCTACAAAAAATTCAACATCAATCGTACGAAAAATCTCGTAACATAAAAGCGTTAATTTTAGTTCCAACACGTGAACTAGCAGTTCAGATTGAACAAACTTTTGCAGGATTGCGAACTGCTTTACGCCGTGAGGTACAAACGCAAGCGGTGTATGGAGGAACTTCGATTAATCCACAGATGAAAAATTTGTATGGAACAGAAATTTTGATTGCAACTCCTGGTCGTTTATTGGATTTAATGGATCATAATGCGTTATCATTGGATCAATTGCAATATTTGGTGATTGACGAAGCAGACAAAATGTTCCAATTAGGATTTGGAGATGAAATGAACCGAATTTTGAAAAGTGTTCCGAAAAAGAAACAATCGATTCTTTTTTCTGCGACTTTGAATGATAAAATTGATGAAATAAAATCTACATTAAGTATTGATCCAATTGTTGTTGAAATCAAAAAACAAGAAATTGATTTGGAACAAATCGAACAAGTTGCTTATAAAGTTGATGCCGAAACAAAAGGTCCTTTTTTAAGATATTTAATTAAATCTGAAAACTTAGAACAAGTTTTGGTTTTTGTTTCTTCGACACGAACTGCAGATAATTTAGTAGAAAAATTAAAAAAGAATAAAATCTCTGCAATGGCGATTCACAGTAAAAAATCCCAAGGCGCTAGAATGGATAATTTGGAAGATTTTAAACTAGGTGATATTAAAGTTTTGGTTGCAACTGATTTGATTGGACGCGGAATTCATATCGAAGGTTTACCAACTGTTATTAATTATGAATTACCTCGTTCACCTTTAGATTATGTACACCGAATTGGGCGTACAGGTCGTGCAAATGCAAATGGAAAAGCAATTAGTTTGATTACGGAAGAAGATTTACATCATTTCAAAATCATTCAGAAAAAAATGGGTAAAAAAGTTGATTTACTTCCAACTGATGATGTGAATTTACACGGATTCTAAGAAATACGAAACTCGAATTACGAAGTTAGAAACTCAACAACTCTAACTTCGTATTTCTAATTTTTTACTTCTATATATGTGGTCCAAGCATATTTTTAGGATCAAGGATTTCGTCCAAACGTTCTTTCGACAACAAACCGTGATCTAAAACCAATTGATAAACACTTCCACCAGTCTCTAAAGCTTCTTTCGCTATTTTTGTACTTGCTTTATAACCAATATAAGGATTTAGCGCCGTCACAATTCCAATACTATTTTGAACTTCATTTTTCAAATGTTCTGCATTCGCTGTAATTCCATCTACACATTCAACACGTAGCGTATTCATCGCATTTGTTAAATATTGAATCGATTCCATAATCGAAAAACCAATAATCGGCTCCATCACATTCAACTGTAATTGTCCAGCTTCTGCAGCCATTGTTATTGATAAATCATTTCCAATTACTTTAAAACAAACTTGATTGACAACTTCTGGAATTACCGGATTTACTTTCCCTGGCATAATCGAAGATCCCGGTTGTTTTGGAGGTAAATTAATCTCAAACAAACCTGTTCTCGGACCTGAAGTCAACAGACGTAAATCATTACAAATTTTAGACAACTTCACACAAAGACGTTTCAGAGCTGAAGAATAATCCACAAACGAACTTGTATCCGAAGTTGCTTCCACTAAATTATCAGCCAACGAAACATCTTCATTCATAATTTCAGCAATTTTAGTTGTACACAATTGCGCATAACCCGGAACAGCGTTCAATCCAGTTCCAATTGCAGTTGCCCCCATATTAATTACTAATAATTCAGCAGCAATTCGATTCAAATTATCAACTTCTTTATGCAACGTATTCGAAAATCCTTCAAACTCTTGACCAAGCGTCATTGGAACCGCATCTTGCAATTGCGTACGTCCCATTTTTATAACATTACCAAATTGTTTTCCTTTTTTATCAAACGCTTCATACAACGAAGTTAATGCATCAATCAAAGGCTTATTCATATTAAATAATGCTAATTTCAAGGCAGATGGATACGCATCATTCGTAGATTGCGAAAGGTTGACATGATCATTTGGCGAACAAAATTGATACTCACCTTTTTGTTTTCCTAAATGCTCCAAAGCAATATTTGCAATCACTTCATTGGCGTTCATATTTGTAGAAGTTCCTGCACCACCTTGTATCATATCGATCGGAAATTGCTCTGTATATTTACCAGCAATTAATTCATTTGAAGCAAAAGAAATCGCATCAAATAATTCTTTCGATAAAATTCCTAATTCATGATTAGCTTGTGCAGCCCCTAATTTCACAACACCAAGCGCCTTTACAAATTCGGGATAATGCGACAAATAATTATTGGAAATTTTGAAATTATTAATGGCGCGTTGCGTTTGCACACCATAATAAGCCGTTTCAGGAATTTGTAATTCTCCTAATAAATCAGACTCCGTTCTCATTTTATTTATTGTTTGTTATTGACAATTAAAGGTAAGGAATAATCTAGTATCTTTTTGAAAAGCATTTTGTCAAAAAATTCAAAAAATCTATATCTTTAAAACATTAACACAAAAGAGATGAAAGCAGCTCGTTATTATTCATTAGACGTTTTTCGTGGCGCAACTGTTGCGTTGATGATTTTGGTAAATAATCCAGGAAACTGGTCAGCTATGTTTGATCCTTTGGAACATGCAGATTGGCACGGATGCACACCAACAGATTTGGTTTTTCCATTCTTTTTGTTTGCTGTAGGAAATGCGATGGCTTTTGTGATTCCGAAATTGCAACAACAGCCTCAACAGATTTTTTGGCAAAAAGTAATAAAACGAACAATTTTAATTTTCGGAATTGGATTATTCATCAATTGGTGGCCATTTTTCAAGTGGGATAATAATGAACTAATTTTCAAAGCATGGAAAGATTCAGAAGAAAGCGGAATCCGAATTATGGGCGTTTTACAACGAATTGCAATTGCTTATTTTTTCGCTTCGGTTATTGCTTTTTATTTTAAACAAAAACAAGTTTTATTGATAAGTTGTGCGATTCTTCTACTTTATTGGGTTTTAACTTTCGGACTTGGAACTTCTGATCCTTATTCGTTAGAAGGTTTTATCGGAACTAAAATCGATAATCAATTGCTTGGTTTAGCGCATATTTACAAAGGAGAAGGTGTTCCGTTTGATCCAGAAGGAATTTTCAGTACAATTTCTACCATTCCACAAGTTTTATTTGGGTATTTGGTTGGTGACTATATTCAGAAACAAGGAAATATCAATTGGTTGAATCGTCCGTTACCAAAAACAGACAATCCGCAATATAAAATGTTAGCTGGTTTATTTGTTTTAGGAACAATTGCGTTGACAATTGGTTACATTTGGCAATGGGACTTTCCGTACAATAAAAAGATTTGGAGCAGCTCTTATGTTTTCAACACAACTGGTTTAGCAATTTTGACAATTGGCGCAATGATTTGGTTCATCGAAATTTTAGGAATCAAAAATGGTTTCATGAAATTCTTTGATGTTTTCGGAAAAAATCCTTTATTTATCTTTGTTTTGAGTGGATTATTACCTCGATTATTAGGTTTAATCAGAATTGAAGCTGGTTTAAACGACAAAGGAGAAGTCAAATTCATTTCACCATTGGGTTGGTTTTACGAAAACATTTGCGCAAAGATTCCTGGAATTCCAGAAATTGGTTCATTTGTTTATTCGCTAATTTTCTTAGCCTTCTTTTGGTGGTTAGCTTATTTATTAGATAAAAAGAAGATTTATATTAAAGTTTAAAATCTTAATTATGAAGTATTTTATTATTGGATTATTAAGTCTTTTCTATTTTTTCTCTTGCAATGAACAAAAAGAAATCAATGATATTATTGCGTCTTTTCCTCCTAATTACGTAGATTATAATATTCCTCCTGAATGTCAAGAAAACAATGGGTATTATAATAAAGATTCTGAAATTGTTTTAATTAATGAGAACGAATTTAATTCAATTATTAATCGTTTGAAAAAATTAAAATCTTCTAAAGAAATCAATGATTGTCCAAGTGATTTTAGCTTTTCCGTTGGAAAGGACAAATACTGTTCGTGCCTCTATGAAGAACGATTAATTTTTAAAAATGGACAATTACATGAAATTTCAGATACCTTATTATATGACATTAAATCTGCATTGACTTTTTATAATTCCAGACCGAAAGAATATTTAAAATACGATAATTTAATTCAAAAGTTCGGATTGCCTAAAAATTATAAGTATCAACAAGCTGGTGAGACTCTTATATCTTATGACCAAGATGGAAACAAAACAGTAGATTTTATTGATTTTAAAATGCGATTAGTTACTTTAAAAACAAAATAAAAACACACCACAATCAATCGTATATTCTAGCTAAACTTTCTTATAAACCGCATAAAACTGATAAAAATGTTGAATATTCTCAACATCAAAAATGATTTGTTTCCATTGGTTTAATTCCAAAATCAATTGATTTTCGTGTTGAATAAACTTTCCAACAAAAATTTCATCATCATTCAAATACAAACCAAATTTATCATTGACCAAATGTAAATTTTCCACTTCCAAATGCTCAAAAAATAAAATAGACGATTCTTCTTCTGTAAAATCAATAGGAGAAGCGATACTCGAAGAATATTCTAACGCAATAAATTGATGTGAATTATAAATTGGAAAATAGATTGAAGGATAATTTTCTAAGTTCGAAAACAACTCTTTTTTTGCTTGAATAACTTCTCGAGATAAAAAAGGAATCGCGCTCAAATTTTTAACATTTCGCAACATATCAGCTTCCTCGAAATAGTTATCAAAGTGTAATATTTCGTTAACTGTTAAGTTTTTTTCGATCAAATGACTTATTGGAATGCTAAAATATTTAGCAATTTGAGAAATCGTTTCAATTTTTGGTTCTGCACGTTTTTCTTCATAAGATGAAATATTTCCTCTACTAACTTCAAACAAGTCAGCAAAAGCCTGTTGAGTTAAGTTCTTAACCTGTCTTAATTTTTTTATATTTTCACCTATTTTTGTCATTATTTAAAATTTTAACATTTTTAATTGCTAATTATTTTAGCAAATTGTTTAATTTTATGGAAACAAATTACAAAAAACACTAATAACAACAAAATGAATTATTTTTCGAAGATTGAAAATTTTATTCAAAACATCAATTACACCATCAGTTACAAAGACGAAAAAGAAGGTGTTTTTATGATTGAAAATTTATTGGATGGTGTTCAAAATCTGATTGTAGGAATTGCACCACCTGTCATCATTTTCGAGTTGTATTTATTTACAATTACAAATGATAATCTGGAAATGCTAAAAGCGTTGTTGATGAAAAATCGCGATATCATTCATGGTGCTTTTGCAATAACAGAAGACGGAAACAAAGTTATTTATCGTTACACACTTCAAATTGCGAATCTTGATCAAAACGAATTTGAAGCAACGTTAAACTCTTTGAGTTTATTGATGAGCGAATATTCTGCTCAATTAATCGAATTTTCTAAACAATAAAACAATATCACTATGAATATTTTCAAACGTATTTTTAGAATTGGACAAGCAGAAATACATTCGGTTGTCGAAAAAATGGAAGACCCAATTAAAATGACTGAACAAGGAATTCGCGAAATGCGCGACGATCTTAATCAATCATTAGAAGCTTATGCAAAAGTAAAAGCGATGGCAATTCGTTCGCAAAATAGCGTAGACAAAAAGAAAGAAGAAGCGGCAGATTACGAACGAAAAGCAATTCTTTTGTTAGAAAAAGCTGGGCGAAGTGAAATTACAGTTGAACAAGCCGAAAGTTTAGCGAAAGAAGCTTTGGGCTTAAAGAAGCAATTGTTAGAAGAAATTACTGAATTAGAAAATCAAGTAATTATTCATGAAAAATCTGCAAATGAAGTCCATAAAAATGTCGAAGTTCTAAAATTCAACATTAATAAATGGGAAAATGAATTGACAACGTTAAAAGCGCGTGTAAAAGTTGCTGATGCGACAAAACAGGTAAACAAACAAATGGCAAAAATTGATGCGAACAGCACGATTAGTATGTTGGAACGCATGAAAGCCAAAGTAGAAGAAGACGAAGCGCTTGCGCAAGCTTACGGAAGTTTGGCGGATAATTCGAAAACAGCTGATGATGAAATTAATGAAACCTTGAAAGGAGATTTGATTCAAAATGAATTAGAAGCTTTGAAGCTAAAAATTCTATCGAAAAATCAAGAATAAATCACTTTTTATAGTGAGTTTTATTTCTTTAAAATAATAGAACTTAATCATTTTTAATTTTGAAACTATATGCCAAAATTTGAATACAAAACAATCGAAATAAAAGCTGAACAAGGAATTTTCAAAGTCTCTATCGACCAAGAATATTTAGATAAATTATTGAATCAATACGGAGCAGAAGGCTGGGAATTAACCTCCTCTACTCCATTGTCAAATAATGGAATAACTTACAGAATTTATTTTACCTTTAAAAGACAACTTTAACACTAAAAATCAACGCTAATGAGCGAAATTTTAAACCTTCTTTTCAATCCATTGGCCAATGGAATTATGACCATTCTGATGGGATTTTCTCTCGTCTATTGGGTGTTTCAATTGTTGGCTGGTGACGGAATTGACCTTGGAACTGATTCAGATTTTCATATCGGAGACATCAATGATGTTGATGCGCACCACGAAATTGACGCCGATCACGATGCTGATGCTGACGTGCATCACGAGCCAGGTTTTTGGGCAAAATGTTTAGAATTTATCAATGTTGGTAAAGTTCCGTTAATGGTAATTATTACCTTGTTCAAATTTATCAGTTGGGTGATTACCATTATTTCTTCGATTGTTTTTGGATTAAGCAAGTTAGGATTGTATTCTGTTTTAGTTTTAATTCCAGTTTTCATCATCGCTTATTTTATGATGCATTGGATTACAAAACCACTCGTAAGAGTTTATGCAGAATTAGGCTATCACGGAGAAGACGAAACAGATTTTATTGGAAGAGTCGGAAAATCGAAGTCTAAAATCACTGGTGATAAAATAGGTTCTGCTGAATTTCAAATCGAGAAAGATATTATTACGCTTAACATCAAAAGTCAAAATGGCGAAGAAATTAATTTTGGTGACACCATTATTATTACTGACGAATCGCCGTCAAATCATTATTATTTCGTCATCAAACACATTACTTTAAACAATATTTAACCTAATTATGATACTATTATTTCAACTTACTTCGTTTATTATCGAAGATATTTTAACCTTAATTATTAACTAAATCAATCAAAATATAATAAAAATCTCATGACAAATTTTATTCTTTTAGCAGTTGGTGTCATCGTTTTCATCTTTATTGCTTTCATCGTCGTTTTAAGCGTTTTCTATAAAAAAGTTCCGCAAGGAAAAGCCATCGTTCGTACTGGTGTTGGAGGTTCGCAAGTAGCATTCAACAAAGGAATGTATGTAATTCCTGTTTTCCATAAAATGGAAATTATGGACATTTCGATCAAAAAAATTGACATTGCGCGTCAACAACATGATGGATTAATTTGTAAAGACAACATTCGTGCAGATATCAAAGTTGCATTTTTTGTTCGAGTTAATAAATCGGTGAATGATGTAATCAATGTTGCACAAAACTTAGGAACAGAACGTGCATCAGAACCAGAAACATTAAAAAGTATTTTTGAAGCAAAATTCTCAGAAGCCTTAAAAACAGTTGGTAAAAAATTCGATTTTATCGAATTATACGAAGCAAGACGTGAATTTAGAGATGAAATTTTAAATATTATCGGAACAGATTTGAATGGATATATTTTAGATGACTGTGCAATTGATTATTTAGAACAAACTGAATTACAATTTTTAAGTCCAGACAATATTTTAGATTCTGAAGGAATCAAAAAAATCACTGAATTAACGGCTCAACAAAATATGAACGCCAATTTAATTCGTCGTGAAGAAGAAAAAGTAATCAAAAAACAAAACGTTGAAGCACGTGAAGCAATCTTAGAATTAGAGCGTCAATTAGCCGAAAAAGAAGAGCGTCAACGCAGAGAAATCGAAAATATAAAAGCACGTGAAGAAGCAGAAATTGCAAAAGTTCGTGAAGAAGAACGTCTAAAAGCTGAATCTGTTCGTATTACAACAGAAGAGCAATTAGCAGTTCAAGAAGAAAATAAATTGCGTCAAATTATTATCGCAGAAAAAAATAAAGTTCGTACTGATGCTATCGAAACTGAACGCGTTGAAAAAGATCGCGCTTTGGAGCAAACAGAACGTGAACGAATTGTGACTTTAGCTCAGATTGATAAAGAAAGATCAATCGAGGTGGAGAAAAAAAATATTCAAGGCGTTATCAAAGAACGTGTTCTTTTAGAAAAAGGCGTGATTGAAGAGCAACAAGGCGTGAAAGACGTTGAAGTTTATAGAGAAGTTGAGCGTCAGAAACAAGCCGGAATTATTGCTGCATCGCAAGAAGCGGAAGAGCGTTTAATCGAAACTGTAAAAGCTGCGGAAGCATCTAAAATTGCAGCAGAACAAGAAGCTGCTCGTCAAGTTATCGAAGCCGATGCACAAAAACAAGTTGCAGAACGCAAAGCGCAAGAGTTATTAATTGATGCGGAGGCGAAAAAAGAGGCATCTGCAAAAGAAGCGGAAGCTCGTAAAATTATTGCAGAAGCACAAGCGAAAGAAGAAGCTGCAATTGGTTTATCGGAAGCAGAAGTAATGGTTGCTAAAGCAGAAGCGGAAGAAAAACAAGGAACTGTAGAAGCGTCTGTAATCGAGAAAAAAGCGGAAGCATTGCGTAAAGAAGGTTTAGCACAAGCAGAAGTTGTACGTGAAAAAGCGTTGGCAGAAGCGAAAGGAATCGAAGAAAAAGCAGAAGCTATGAAGAAATTGGACGGTGTTGGAAAAGAGCACGAAGAGTTCAAACTTCAATTACAAAAAGAAAAAGATATCGAATTGGCTCAAATCAACATTCAAAAAGATATTGCTGGAGCGCAAGCTGAGGTGTTATCAACTGCATTGAAATCAGCGAAAATTGACATTGTTGGTGGAGAAACGATGTTCTTCGAAAATATTGTCAAACAAGTTTCGAATGCAAAAGGTTTTGATCATTTAATCGACAATTCTAAACATGCAACAGACATCAAAAATGCATTGATTGACGAAGATGGCGGAAGCGATTTAGCTGGAAAAGTAAGAAGTCTTGCCGATAAATATGGTATTTCGTCAAACGATATCAAAAACTTAACAATTACTGCGGCATTAATTAAATTACAGCAAGCTGCTTCGGCTTCTGGAAACAGCGAAGACACAGGATTTATCAATTCTCTTTTCGGAATTGCGAATCAGTTAGGTGTTTCAAATAAAAAAATAGGTTAATCCATTAAACAACAATAGAGTAATTGAAATCTTATCGTTTCAATCGCTCTTATCATCACGTTTAATCACCTTTTAGATTTTAATTTAATGCAAGAAGAAAAAAATATTAACGTTACCGAAACGCTTGATGCAGGCGCGTACGAAATCATCCGAAAAAGACTTCTTACACAAAAAGATTTTCTTTCGGAAAGATTAACGAAATTGAACGAAGCTCGTAAAGAGGTATTCAATTCTACCAATTTTGCATTAAGCGCAAACCAAAGAATTACAACAGAAAACACTTGTATTTCACGTGGAATTATCGCGTTCGATAAGTTGTGTATTTTTGGGTACAACGTACATTTCGGTTTACGCACAGACATTCAGTTGAGCGATGTTTTTAGTATTTATCTGTTTCAAGAAAATCAATTTATACCTCAACCTCTCGACTTAATTAACGATCAGAATTTCTTTACAGATTTTCAGAATTTATATAAATATTACCGCGATTCTATCTTTTCTAAATTTCGTAGAACAGATAATTATTTGTACATGGTTTTCCAAACCAGTAAAAGCGCACAAGATTTGAAAGCGTTTAAATGGTTAATCAAAGACGGAAAATTAATTTATCAAGATGATCGCAGCATTCACGAAGTAAAAAAAGCAGATCAATTTGATTTCGAATGGCAAAAAACGTCAATTGATGATCGTCGATTAGGTAAATTTCCACACATTTCTATTTTAGATAAAATTTTTATCGAAGCGATTGGTGGCGATATTACGTTCAAAATTGAGGATAATACGGATACAGGAAAAGGAATTTTCACTGAAAAAGTTACGCATTTAGATCAACAATTAGACGATGCCGAATATTATTACGCCGATTTAGGAAATCTGATTGCGGTTAAAATCAAACCTTTTCAAGAAGATTTCAGAGCGTATATTTACAATGTTCGCACCAAGGAAGTCATCAATATTCCTGCTCTTTTGGATGCAGCAGTTTTGTTGCCAGACAATCAAGGTTTGATTTTTTCGAATGGCTATTATTTACAAAACGGAACCTATCATATATTCGAAAATAAGTTAGATAATTTTCAATTTTTCCGTCGTGTAAATTCTCCAAACGGAGAAGATTTTATGTATATTTTCAATCAAGATGAAACCAATACATACATTCTTTTATCGTACAATATCATTCAACAAAATGTCGAAACGCCTATTGTTTGCAATGGTTTTACTATTTTTAAAGACGGAAGTTTAATCTATTTCCGCACAGAAGAAGAAGCAACGCGACATCATCAAGTTCAGATTTGGGAAACGCCTTATGTCGAGCGTTTGGTGGAAAATCAAGAAAAAACAAATCATCCATTATACAAAATTGGAAACAAAGACATTGTAAAAGCAATGGCTGAATCTCAAGAAGTTATCCAATTAATTAACAAAGAAGATTCGTACGAAGGTTTGTATGAGGACATTGTAAAAAAAGCGAATAATATTGTTGATGGATATTTTTGGATCAATGACAAAGATACCTTTGAGCTAGCTATTCCTTTGCTAGAAATCAAAACGGTTGCCAATACAGCGATTGATGAATTTGCAAAAGTCCAAGTTCAGAAAAAATTTGCGCAAGAAACGTTAGAAAAAACGGAAAAATCGATTGAAGAAATCGTTTTCAAAGTAAATAGTACAACGTATAATCAATTGGATTTATTGGTTGAACATTTGGCTGAAGCGCGTAAAATTCAAGGAAAAGTGATTGATTTACGTTCGATTCGTTATATCAATTTAGAACGTGTTCAGGAATTAGAAAATCAATTGCAAGAAGTCAACGAAAATTTATCAACCAAAACAATTGAGTTTCTTTTATTGGATGAAGCGCTGATTCCGTATGAAGAAAAAGTTGCGGAACAGAAAAATTTAGTGGCTTCGATTGAGAAAGTTGTTGACGCTAAAGTAATCGAAGAATCTTGTCTTAAAATTGCTTCCGAATTAGAGTTATTGATTGACATTCTGAACAGTTTAAAAATTGAAGACGCCACGCAAACAACAAAAATTATTGAGAAAATTTCTGTCATTTTTGCTTCGCTTAACGAAGTTCGTGCGCAATTAACACGTCAAACTTCTGCCTTAAAAAGCAAGGAAGCGGTTGCCGAATTTTCTGCTCAAATTACGTTGTTGGAACAAAGTGTGGTCAACTTTTTAGAGTTATCAACAACTGCCGAAAAAACGGAAGAATACAATACAAAAATCATTGTTCAGCTCGAAGAATTAGAAAGTAAATTCTCTGATTTTGATGATTTCGCTTTAAAAATTGCAGATAAACGCGACGAGATAATCAAAGCGTTCAATTCGAAACGCGAACAATTGGTTGAACAAACCAATAAACGCACCAATTCATTAGAGCAAATTGGTTTGCGCGTCTTGAGAAATATCGAAAACAAATCCAAAACTTTTTCAGAAAAAGAAGAAATTTTAGCGTTTTATTCTTCGGATTTAATGATTGATAAAATGCGTCAAATCATTCAAGAATTAAAGGATTTGAAAGATGTTTCGAAAGCCGAAAATCTTGAAAATCTCTTGAAAAAATCGCAAGAAGATACGCTTCGCGTTTTACGTGATAAAACTGAACTTTTTGTTGATGGACAAAATATTATTGCGCTTGGACAAAATAAATTTACAGTCAATACGCAGCAATTAGCGCTGACTTTGTTGAATCGTAACAACGAATTATTTTATCATTTAACAGGAACAAGTTTCTATCAAAAAGTTAAAAACGAAGAAATTTATCGTTATCAAGATATTTGGAATCAAGAATTTGTTTCGGAAAATCAATTGGTTTATCGCGCTGAATATTTGGCTTATCAAGCTTTTTTAGCGAGAAATGAAAAAGATTTCGATGCTGAAAAATTTATCAATCAAATCATTGAACAAAATTATTCGGAAGGTTATATAAAAGGTGTTCACAATTTTGATGCATTGCGAATTTTTACAGAATTGGTAAACATCAATTCGAAGTTAGATGTCTTACAATTTGATGCACCAACACGCACAACTGCTCAAGTCTTTTGGCATTCTATAGAAAATAATTTGCAAGAAAAATTGAATGCGATGATTGGTTCTGCTCAATTAATTTTGAAAAATTTCCCGAATTCAAATCGTTTTGAAAACATTCTAAATGAAATCAAATCGCTTTTTGAAAATTGGGAAACAGAATGGGATAAATCACAAACATCATCAGAAAAAGTTTCTCACTATTTATTTACAACTTTCACGAAATATCATGCTTTTTCGATGAGTAGAGAAGCTGAAAAATTTCAAAAAGAGTTTGTAAATTATTTAGAAAAAAATAAAAATTCGGACGATTTTAATGCATTGATTTCAGATCAACAATTTTCTTCAACAGAGAAATTTTACTTGATCGAAAACTGGATTCATTCTTTTATAGATGAAAACGAAAATTATTCGTCATACAGAAATGTAGTGAATGAAGCGGCGACAATGCTTTTATTTTCGAAAGATCAATATCATATAAATGATGGAAATTCTGTTATCAAAATTGAAGATTTGAAAGGAAATCATGCGGTAATTGTTGACGGAATTTACACTCAAAATTATCATAAAATCATTTCGAAATTAGAACATTTTTCAACTGTTAATGTTCCAAATTTTAAATCATTCCAAAAGCTAAAAGAAGAAATTTCTAAGTCGTATGAAAAAGATTTAAAAATCGCAGAATTTGAACCAAAAGTTTTGACATCATTTGTAAGAAATAAATTAATCAACGAAGTTTATTTTCCTTTAATCGGAAATAATTTAGCCAAACAATTGGGAACAGCAGGCGAAAACAAACGTACCGCTCGTATGGGAATGTTGTTATTAATCTCTCCGCCAGGTTATGGAAAAACGACCTTGATGGAATATTTAGCCAAAACAATGGGTTTACATTTTGTGAAAGTAAATGGACCAACAATTGGACATAACATTACGTCAATCGATCCAATCGAAGCCAAAACTTCTGGAGAAAGAGAGGAATTGAAAAAGATAAATCTTTCGTTTGAAATGGCTGATAATGTCATGTTGTATTTGGACGATATTCAGCATTTGAGTGCCGAATTTTTACAGAAATTTATTTCATTAGCCGATGGACAGCGAAAAATTGACGGAATTTTTGAAGGAGAAAGTAAAACCTACGATCTACGTGGAAAACGTTTTTGCATTGTAATGGCTGGAAATCCATATACGGAAAGCGGTTCTAAATTTCAGATTCCAGATATGTTAGCCAATCGTGCTGATGTGTATAATTTGGGCGATGTAATTGGTGATACGGAAACGTTGTTCAACTTGAGTTTGATAGAAAATGCGACAGGCGATAATCCTTATTTAGATAAAATTACTTCGAAAAGTTTGACCGATTTTTACAAGTTAACAAATTTTGTAACTGAAAATCAAGAACAACTTCCAGATTTGGAAGGCAATTATTTGAAACAAGAAATTGATGATTTTATTGCTGTTTTGAAACATGTAATTAAGATTAGAAATGTTGTCGTAAAAGTCAATCAAAATTATATTGCGAGCGCAGCAATGCAAGATGATTACAGAACTGAGCCACCTTTCAAGATGCAAGGTTCGTACAGAAATATGTCAAAATTAGTTTCGAAAATTGTTCCAATGATGAACGAAAAAGAAATTAATGAAACGATTTTGGCGCATTACGAAAGTGAATCGCAAACGTTGACAACCGACACAGAATCGAATCTTTTGCGCTTAAAAGAAATTGCAGGTTTGATGACTTCTCAGGAAAAAGAACGTTGGGAAACGATAAAAGCAACGTTTGTCAAAAATAATAAGCACGGCGGCTTGAATAAAGACGATAAAGTTTTTGCTCAATTGCTAGAATTCAATGAAAATTTGGAAGGAATTATCCAAGCAATCTTGAAAAAGTAATATTAAAACTGCTCAAAATGAGCAGTTTTTTTTTATATTTAACCTCAACCAAAACATCTACTATGAAAAAAATAGCCCTTCTTTTTGTTCTATTTAGTTCAATTTTTTCCTATTCTCAAGACACAATTTATTTTGATAAAAATTGGAAAGAAACAACGAAAGCCAAATCCAACTTTTATCGTCCTTTACCGTTAAAAAAGTATGGTGAATTGGTTTTGCTTAAGGATTATTACAACAATGGACAACTTCAATTTCAAGGATATATTTATCCAAAAGATGAAAACAAATATGTTGGTGATGTTTTTTGGTATGATGAAAATGGTTTTGACAATGGTTATCGACAAAATATTAATCTTAGTGATCAAAAAGAATTAATCTATTATAACACCGACGGATCTATTTGGAAAAAAATTAAATACAGAGATTTTGGAGAAAAAACCGAAATTATAATTTACCACAATGGAAAAGAGTTAATAAATGGTAAAATTACGAATGGAAATTTTACCGGAAGTTTTTCTCCAAATAGGCCAGATTTATATTACGATAATCCTTTTTATGAAAATTATGAAAGTATTCCGCCACCTGTAAGCGTCACTGCTCCTGCTATTTCTTATAATGACACAAAAAAAACTCCTGATAAAATTTATAAAGAAGTTATCTATTGGCAAAATGGGAAAATTGCCAAAGAAACAATCAACAAAAATTATTCACAAGAACCTTCTAAATATTGGGATTCTACTGGAAAAGAAATTGAAAAAAGTTCGAAAGAGAAAAAAATTGATATTGAATTTTACACCAAAAATGGTTTTGCAATTCAACCAAAATCTAAGACAGAAACTACAATTCATGAAAATGATTATCTAGTAACCAAAATTTTGTATGATAAAAATGGGAAGATTAGTAATGTTAGCAAACAACAAAATGGTAATCGAGTTGAAGAAAAAATTTATACAAATGGAAAAGAAATTATCTTAAAATATAAAGATGATAAACCATTTGAAGGCAATTTCGATGATACAATTGGACGTTACAATTCTATTTACCAAATGAAAAACGGGCAAATTGTAGATGAAGCAATTACAAAAGATAGCAAAACTTCAAAAATCATTGCAAAAGGTGATTATATAAATGGAAAGCCAAACAATGGAACTTTTTATAATTTTGATGGAAATAAGATAACAATTTCTACTTATAAAAATCAGAAAAGAGACGGAATACAACAGATTTTCACAAATATTTGGGACGACAAACCTACAGAAGAATTTGAAATGAAAAATGATTTGATGAATGGTTTTAGAAAGATATATTCGGGCAAAAATTCTGTTTTAACAAGTGAATATAGAAATGGAAAACCTTACCAAGGTACGATTGTAGAAAATAATATCCTATCAATTTATAAAAATGGAAACTTGACTCAAAAAGAAGAATATGACCAATATTCAGATTATGTTAAAGTTGTTGAAACGTACGAAAACAATCAATTAAAAACGAAAACTTATAAAAACTTTTCAATCAAAGAAAAACCTCAAGCTTCTTACACTGGGATTTTTCAAAATGAAAAACCTTATGAAGGTTATTTCATCAATAAGATTATTTTGAACGAAATTCCTTTGGTTGATTTTTACGAGAAAGGCGAACTAAAATATCAGTATTCTTTTGATTTTTTGAAGCAATTAGATAATTACCAATTTTATGAATATGATCAAAAAAGTGTCTACAAAAATGGCAAAATTGTAGATGGTTTTGAGTTTTTCGATAATGATGAAGGTTTTTTATTGCGAATTGGATCCAAAAATGAAAAGGCAAATTATCTTGAAATGAATCTTTTCGCGATGAACGCTTTTAACCGATTTACGTTTGATTATAATGGAAAAGAAATCCTGATAAAAGATTTTGAGAAGCAAACTTCAATTAAATTAACAGAAAAAAATAATGGAATTTTTGCAGAAGTTTTTGATGAAAACGGAAAATTAATTGTCAACAATCAACAAAAAGAAGTACAAAAAGGTTCACCGAATTCTTCTACAATTTATAAAGTTGAAAACAATCTGCTCAAAGAAGAAAATATATCTTCGGAGAGTTTGAATCCTTTAATCGAAAAGGTTTATAAAGAAGTTAATCCAATAATTATATTGATTTATTCTTCTGTTGCTTATAATCGAACGATGAAAATAGATGATTTGTTTAATCAATTTGTAGGAATTTTTAAATCAAATAATATTCAAAAACTTTATGGGCAAGAATCATTTATAGAAGGTCCAAATAAAGTGCTTTCAAGTTTGAGATATAATAAAAATGGAAATCCTGATTGGGGCGTTAAAATTTCTGAAACGGAAAAAAAGTATTTGGTTGAATTTTATGAAGACGGAAAAATAACTTTTACTAAAAAAGTAAATTCTATCCACGAAGTTCAAGAAACGATTAACAGTCTTTTTAAAAAATATGAATAAGAATAAACAAAGCCGCTCTTTGAGCGGCTTATTTATTCACTAAATTTATCTCCTCTGAATATTTTCACAGGGTTTCCTCTTGCAATAGACGTTTGATTATTCCATTTTTCTTGAACCAAGTCTTTCAATTTATTGGTTTCAAATTCTTGTAATTTCAATAACAAACGAGTTGTTGCAATTTTTTTGTTCTGATGTTGCGAACGCGAATCCATCGAAACAACAGAAATTCCACTTGATTGATGCGTTGCGCGAACAGCTGAATTTACTTTGTTTACATTTTGTCCTCCATTGCCAGAACTACGCATTGTTTGATAGACAATTCCATTTGGATTGATTGAAATTTCTTTCGGAATTTCTAATTCAAAACAACCAATAAACCAATTTTTGCGTTGATGAAATTTTCGGTACGGACTTTTACCAATCCATAAAATTGTTCCAATCCAAGGTTTCAAAAATGTGTTTAAATCATTTCCTTCAAGTTCTATAATCACAGACGAAAGTTGATTAAAATCTTTATCAATTTCTCTTTCGATTACGTCAAACTTAATATCTGATTTTGTACACGCTTCCGAAAACTTTTTAAAAACATTAGTTGCCGCAAAATTACATTCCGCAGGCCCTCTACCCGATGTAAATTGAATAATTTTTTTCATCATCATTATTTATCCATTCGTACAATTCTCGGTGTAAAAGTTCCCAACACTTTCACTAATTCGGTTTGTAAATTCATCACCGTTTTGATGTTTTTATACGCAAAAGCGCTTCATCAACACTTCCTCCTATCAGCTCAATTCCTGCATCTTTCAATTGTGCATTCATAAAACTTTTGGTAATCGTAGATTTACATTTTGCTCGCGACATTTTTCGTCCCGCACCATGCGAAGCCGAATTAATACTCAATTCATTTCCCAAACCTTCGACAATGCAACCGTTCGCGGTCATCGAACCTGGAATAATTCCTAAAACTCCTTCTCCAGCAGGCGTTGCACCTTTGCGATGAACAATTCGTTCCGTTCCTTCAACCATTTCTTTCCACGCAAAATTGTGATGATTTTCGATGTTAAAAACGATTCGTTTTCCTAAAGCTTTCGCAATTCTTCGGTGAATATCGTCGTGACAAGCCTTGGCATAATCTCCTGCCAAATTCATCGCAGCCCAATATTCTTGCCCATCGTGGGTGTCCAAATCCAACCAAGCCAAATGCTGAACTTGTTTCGGAAGCGGACATTGTTTCGCCGCCAAATACGTGTAATGTTTTGCAATATTTGCACCCAAACCGCGTGAGCCACTATGCGATAAAACTGCCAAATATTCACCTGGAATCAAGTTCCATTCAGGTTTTACCTCATCTAATTTCACAATTCCAAATTCAACAAAATGATTTCCTCCGCCCGAAGTTCCTAATTGCTGATAAGCTTTTGTTTTTAAACTTTTCAAGATTGGAATTTCATCAAAAATAGAACGTTCAAAAATTTCGTGATCTGCTTTTAATTTATGCGTTTCATACATTCCAAATTTGGTCTGATCTTGCAAAATCTGAATCAACTGATGCGATTTTCCTTTCAAAAAACTGGCTGGTAAATCGTAAACCGAAAGACTCATTCTACACCCAATATCTACACCAACTCCATACGGAATTACTGCATTGTCCGTCGCTAAAACGCCGCCAATCGGCAATCCATAACCGGAATGTGCATCTGGCATCAAAGCTCCTTTTACTGAAATTGGCAATTTCAACGCATCATACAATTGAAATTTTGCTTGTTCGTCAATTTCATTTTCACCAAAAATCGAAAAAGGCGAACGCGTCGTTTTCAATTCTTGTAATCTTACCTCAACTGGTTTTATCAATCCTTCCGCAACTTTTCCCCAAATTCCGTGACCAATGTACTTTTCTGGTTCGAGTAAAACTTCTTTTGCTTCGTTGAGAATCGTTTGTTTCTTTTCTTTTTTTCTGTATCGATGAATTTGCCCAATTGCAATATTGATCGAATTATTTTTTGGAAAGCCTAATTTTATGAAGTCCTTTCCAGAGATTTTATTTCCCATGATTAATGTCTTTTAGATAGCTGATGTTCTTGTTCTATCAGCATTTCAGCGATTTCTGTCGCCGAATTTTTGTCGTTAAAAAATTTCCTTTTCGTAAAAGGATTTTTAAATTTTGGTTTTCGTTCATACGAATAACCTCCTCCAACTATTTTCTTTAAGAGGATTCCTTGATTTTTATACTTGTCAAAAAAGTGATCGATTTGCGCTTCTTCGCGCTTCAAATCAATATCAAGTGGTTTGTAATGCGTAATCATATTTGGTTTTATAATCAATCGAAAACGCCACGGTTGTAGAAATTCATAAATTCCTTTGAAACGTTTTGTTTTTGGATCATACACCTGAATACACGCAAAATATCGACGTTCTTCATCATTCAAAATTGAATGCGGTCCTGAATATTCATAAGGTTGTAATTGTTTCAATTCTTGAATTCTCGGAACATAAATTCGCTTTCCGTTTCGTTTTCGTTTTTTTACAAACTTTCGCGTTTCTGCATATTGAGAAGTATTAATTTTCTTCAGAATTTGAGTGAAAAATTCAATCTCATTTTCCTTTTTAATATCTTCTCTCAATACAAAATAACGTTCGAAACCTTTTTGATATGGCTCTTTTAAAGGAACAAGCGGAATCGCTTTTTGTTCTTTAAAGATTTCTTTTCTACGTTTATATTTCTCTCTTACATTTTTTTCTTTTGCTGTTTTTACGCTTCTTTTCTTCGTTCTCTTTGTTCGTAAACGAGCTGAAAAGAAAATTGAATCTTCCATAACATGGATTATTTGATTGCAAATAATTGTTTTGAAATAATTAGCGCTAATTATTTCTTCTTCGGAAGTTTTTAGAAGTTATTCTGAATCTAGAATGGAATAATAAAAGAAAAAGCCCGAAGAATCCTCCGGGCTTTTGATATAATAAGTTAATTATTTACGATTTATAAGCACGAAGAAATGCTCATTGCAAAATCTGTTGCAATAGCTGAAAACTGATATGTCGTTTCTTTGAACATTTTATTTCTTCGTTATTAAATTGTTATACGTTATGATTTTTATCAGTGCAAATTTAAGTCAATAAAATTCACATTTCCAAATCGTTTGTGAAATTTCACTAAAAATAGGGAGAAAAATATTATTGATTTTCAGCATTCATCGTCTCATACAACGAATAAATTTTTAGATTTTGAATTGCTTTCTCTCCATTTATAATACGAGTTTCATTCGGAATTAAATCAAAGAAATTATCATCAAATTGATTGTTTCCGTCCAATAAATAAACATCTTTTGCCAAAACATTTGTAGAAATTTCAATTTGATTGCTACTGATCTTTTTAATTTTAATTGTTGGTTTTGTTAAAGCTAAATCTTTCGGTTTTTCGAAGAAATAATTACTCGAATATTTTTCTCTATTTGATTCAAATTCAATTCGAAGAAAAGATTTTATTGAAGAAGTTCCTTTCAAAACCTCATTACTTAATTCCAATATTTTAGTAGAAGAATTTGATGAAATAATTACATCTTTATCGTTAGTCCAACGTTTATTTCCATTAAAATCGATTATAGAAAATTTTACTTTTCCTTTCAAATCTTTCAATAAGTCATTTATGATATAGATTTTGTACACATTTTCTTCTTTCTCAACCGAAATCAATACATTCTCGAAACTTCTTTTCACTTGATAATGTAACGCTTTCCAATTTCCTAATTTATCCAAAGACGCCCACGAAGTCACAGGCCAAACGTCATTCAATTGCCAATACAAACTTCCCATATTGTACGGTTTTGCGCGTCGATGCGCCTCAATCCCAATCTGAGTTCCGCGCGCTTTCAACAATTGAGAAACGTAGTTGTACTGCACAAAATCGGTCGGAATTGCATAATCGAGTTGCATATATTCGTTGATTGTTTCCCAACCTTTTGGATGTTTTTGATGCACTAAAATGGTTACAGAATTCTTACTCAATGTGTCTTTTTCAGAAAACATAGATTTTACGGTTTCTAACGTTGGCATTCCTTGAAAACCATATTCCGAAGCAAAACGTGGAACTTTTTTCTCATAGGTTTCAAACGGTTCCATTCCCCACCAAACACCCCAATAATGAGAATCTCCTTGCGTCAAACTTTCTTTTCTTCCCCAACCAATCGAAGGTGAAGACGGCCAATAACGGTTCTCTGACTTTGATAAAATAGAATCCAAAACATTGGGAATAATATGATGAAAAGTCGTTTGATAATCTTTCCAAATACTCAAAGAATCTTGTTTTGACCAGCCCATTTGTTTCTGATATCCCCAATTGTGCCACGCTTCATCAATTTCATTATTTCCACACCAAAGCGCGATAGAAGTATGATTTTTTAGTCGATTCACTTGATCGATTGTTTCTTGTTTTACATTGTTAAGAAAATCTTGATCACCAGGATAAAAAGCACAAGCGTACATAAAATCTTGCCAAACCAACAAACCTTTTTCGTCGCATAATTCATAAAAATAATCATCCTCATAAATTCCTCCGCCCCAAATGCGAATCATATTCATATTAGCTTCAACCGAACTATTTATCAGCTTTTCGTAATCATTTTTTGAAACTCGCGAAACAAAATTATCTTGCGGAATATAATTCGCACCTTTCATATACGTTGGAATTCCATTTACTTTAAAATAAAAGCTTGAACCAACATTATCTTTTTCTTGAACTAATTCTATAGTGCGTAAACCAAATTTCAAATGCTTAGAAACTTGCTCATTTCCTTGTCTAATTTTGAATTGATAGTCGTACAAATATTGTTCGCCCATTCCATTTGGCCACCATAATTTTGGATTTTGAATTGTTTCATCAATCGAAAAATAATTGATTCCTTTGGTTAATTTTTGAGTGATTTTTTTCTGATTAAAATTAATTTCTACAGTTGTATTTTGCTCCGATTGAATAACGAATTTAAACTTTACTTTCGCTTGATTTTTCTCTAATTTGAGAATTTCATAAGACAAATCATTTAGCTTAAAATTATTCCAAGAAATAAGTTCGATTGGTTTATAAATTCCAGCCGTAACCAATCTTAATCCCCAATCCCAACCATACTGATATTGCGCTTTTCTAGTATAAACTCGCTCTCCTTCTGGCAATTTATACGGAAGTAAATTTGCTAATTGTTTTCCTTCATTCGACGACGATTTGAATTGTATTTCGAGCAAATTATTTTTATTCTTTAGAAAATCTTTGACCGAAACTTCCCAAATTCGAAACATATTATTCGCATCGAGAATCAACTTTCCGTTCACAAAAACTTTTGCATACGTATCCAATCCATTAAATTTTAACTGAATATTTTGCGCTTTTCGTTCAGCATCAGTCAAATCAAAAGAAGTTTTGTACGTCCAATCTTCGTTTTCTACCCATTGTACTTTAGCATCATTAATATCTTTGTAAGGATTTGGAATGATATTATTTAACATCAAATCGGTATGAACAGAGCCAGGAACCTCAGCTTTCAACCATTTTGAATCTCCTTTTTGTTGAAAAGTCCAATTTTCTGAATTCAAATTTCGAGTCGTTTGAGCAGAAAGTTGAATGAATGTAAAAAAAGTAATAACAAAAAATAGTAATTTCCTCATTTTGCGCTGATTTTCATAAAGATAAAAATAGCTTAATAATTCATAAAAAAACAAAAGAGATTATTAAAAATAATCTCTTTTTGCTGAAACATAATATAAACTTCGTTAGTTATGGGATTAACGAATGTGCTAAATTTAGGTTGATTCGGTTATGTTTTATTTTTTTGAAGAATAGGGATTCAGAAAAAGATTCTTAAATCCCTAAACTATTTATGAAAATGAACTTTTAAAATAATTTGACTTTCTATCCGATAAATGCAAATTTATCTTCGAACATAGAACCTATGATTGGTAAAGGTTTTTTAACACCATTTGCAGCGTTGATAATCCCAATTATCATTAAAATTAAAGAAGCAAATCCTAAAATTCCGATAAAAGGAATATTGACTGCATACATAATAATGTTCAAAAGTATTCCCCAAATAAATGAGAAAATTACTAATCCTAACCCTTGTTTCAAATGAAATTTCAGTAAATCATCAGCTTTATCTTTTCCTATAACGAAAGCTATAATCCAGCCAATAATAGTGATGTACGATACGATTGATAATGTTTTGTTGTCCATAGTTATAATTTTTATTGGTTATGTTTTGATTTATTTTCTGATACAAATTTGTTCGAAATCAAGATCAAAACAAAGTTTAAGCATACTACTTTGTATCTACAAGTATAAAACTTAACGACTACAGATTAACTACAGATTTACACAACTTTTTAAAAATCAAATTTATACATTTTTAAAAATCTGAAAATTTTAGTTAATGAATATTTTTTATCAAGTATTTTTTTACGATTTTTGATATATGAAAATTCTATTAACCTATCTATACATAATTTTTTTCGTCTTTTGTTCTACGATTTCATTCGCTCAGAATAAATACATTGATAGTCTTAAATTAGAACTAAAAAAATCAACTATTTCAACAAAAATTAAATTTGATTTACTAAATAAATTAGCTGAATATCATCGAACTTCCGATCAATACAAGCAAGCAGATTATTATATTAATGAGCAAATAAAACTAAGTAAGCGAGAAAATAATGAGCTAGAATTAGTGAAAGCTTATACGCAAAGAGGCGTTTCTTATGAAAATAGACAATGGTTTGAAAAAGCTCAAAAATCATTGGATACGATTCAAAATATCACCAAAGATTCGAAAGAATTTCTTCCAAAAGCTTATCTAAAATATCTGTTAGCCTACCATTATGTAAATCTTGGAGAATTTGAGAAAAGTCAAAAAATGGTTCTACAATTTATCAGTCAACTCGAAAAAACGCCTGATGAATATATTCTAAAATCTAAAGCAAATTATCTCCTATATGCGGTTCATGCCACTTGGAATGATGCAAAAAATTCTATTCTTTATGCCGAAAAATCGTTGAAATTTGCTGAATTATCATCCGACAAAAATCTACTTGTCACTACTTATGCAAATCTTGGTGTGGCACAATCGTTAAAATATATGGAATCTAAAAATTCTAACGATTTAGATGAGTTAATAAAAACCAGTAAAAAAGCGGTACACATTAGTGAACACTATCAAAATCAAGTTACAAATTACAATTATGCGATTGCTTTGCTAAATTTGGCTGATTATCAACGTAACTACACTAAATTAACAACTAATGATAAAAATGAAATTAAACAGAATAGTTTCAAAATTATAGAATTGTGTAAAACTATTCCGAATTCGCAAGAAATTTCTGCTGGTGCATTGGGATTGTTGAGTAGTTTGGCAAAAGAAGAAAATCAGACTGAGCTTGCCGAAAAATATTTGCTGGATGCTAATGCTATTTTGTACACACAAACAGTGAAGAATTTTTATGCGCTTGTTGCCAATTCAACCGAATTAGCCAATTTGTATCAACAAAAAGGAGAGTTTCAAAAAGCATTTGAATTTCAGAAAAAAGCAACTGATTATTCAACCGAATTATACAATCAAGATCAAGCGGAAGCTGCGAAAAAATTGGAAGCGCAATTTCAATCAGAGCGAAAAGAAGAAGAATTAAAAAATCTTGAAGCAAAAAATAAAAGTCTTCAAAAAGAACGAATTTTATACATCTGCCTTGCTGTTTTAGGAATTATTGGTGCGTTTTTTATGTTTCGTTCTTATCATTTCAAATTGCGTTATTCGATTGGTAGAGAAAATCAACTTAATTCAGAAAAACAAGAAGCACATCTAAAATTACAATTGCAAGAAGAAGAACAAGCGCGAATTTTGGCTGAACAAGAATTGATGACGTTGCAACAACAAAAATTACAGGACGAAGTTTTAGCAAGTCAGTTGCATTTGGAGCATAAAAATCAGGTCTTAAAAAATCTAAAAGATAAGATTGGGAATGATTCTTCTATCAATTTGAAACAAGTTATGCGAGAAGAAAATTTATTAGATAATGATTTTGAAAGTGCAAAATTTAGAATTCAAGAATTACATCCAAACTTTTTCAAAACGCTAAACGAGCATTCTAAACAAAAGCTAACTCCTCTTGATTTGAAATATTGTTCGTATATCTATCTTGGTTTAGACACCAAACAAATTGCGACTATTCTAAATATTGAACCAAAAAGTGTACGGATGACAAAGTATCGTTTGAAACAAAAATTTAGTTTGGTAAAAGAAGATGAATTGTATACTTTTTTCCATCAGATAATTGCTTAAAACAATTATTGTTTTATTACTTTTATAAAAAAATGAAAAAAATTTTATTATTTATTCTACTTACAACAATTTCAACTTTTTGTTTTAGTCAAGAATCTGTTAAATATCCAATATTTCCAGGTTGTAATAAATATAAAACAAATGAAGAATTGAGCAAATGCTTTTCTGAAAAATTATGGTATGAATTGAATGACCAAACCCAAGATTCTAGTGAGGATTTTTTCAAAGAAAATAAATCTGTACATGAGTTAACTTTATATTTTACAGTTAAAAAAGATGGAAAAGTAACAAATTATAGCTTTTCAAATGATAGTGACGCATTGATTTCAACAACTTATCTTAAACGAATTTCGAAAGTTTTTAAATACTACGAACAAAAAGGTAAAAAAATAATTCCAGCTTCTGAGAATAATAAATATAAAGATTTTACAATCACGTTTAAGGTTAAATATAAAGGTTAAAACTTATTTACAGAGAGTTTTTCAAAGAAAAATGATGATATTACTTATTTTTAATTCAGCATTTCTCACTTCAACTCTCGTTAATTTATTAAAATATAATTCATAATATTTTTCAAAATACTTGCAGTCTGCACGGAAAAGATTATTTTTGCCTATTCGACAAATAGAATATGAAAAATATCCGTAATTTCTGTATTATCGCCCATATTGACCATGGTAAAAGTACCTTGGCCGATCGTTTATTGCAAGTAACAAACACGATTTCTGATCGCGAGTTACAAAATCAAACTTTAGACGATATGGATTTGGAACGCGAACGCGGAATCACAATTAAATCGCACGCCATCCAAATGGAATATGAAAAAGATGGTGAAAAATATATTTTAAATTTAATTGACACTCCTGGTCACGTGGATTTTTCTTACGAGGTTTCTCGTTCGATTGCCGCTTGTGAAGGAGCTTTGTTAATTGTAGATGCTGCGCAAAGTATACAAGCACAAACTATTTCTAACCTTTATTTGGCTTTAGAAAATGATTTGGAAATCATTCCAGTTTTGAACAAAATCGATTTACCTTCTGCAAATCCAGAAGAAGTAACAGATGATATTGTTGATTTGATTGGTTGTGATCCCGAAGATGTTTTGCGTGTAAGTGGAAAAACAGGTGAAGGAGTTTTAGAATTGTTACATACAATTATCGAGAAAGTTCCTGCGCCAGTTGGTGATCCAGATGCACCGTTACAAGCCTTGATTTTTGACTCTGTCTATAATCCTTTCCGAGGAATTGAAGCTTTTTATAAAGTGGTAAATGGAGAAATCAAAAAAGGAGATCAAGTAAAATTCATGGCAACCAACAAAAAATATGGTGCCGATGAAATTGGAACGTTGAAACTGAATCAAGTTGAGAAGAAAGTCATTAAAACTGGTGATGTAGGTTATATTATTTCTGGAATTAAGGAAGCTTCTGAGGTAAAAGTTGGAGATACAATTACATTAGTAGAGAATCCTGCAAGCGAAGCTATTGATGGTTTTGAGGAAGTAAAACCAATGGTTTTCGCGGGTATTTATCCGGTTGACACAGAAGATTACGAAGATTTGCGTGCTTCTATTGAAAAGTTACGTTTGAATGATGCTTCATTAACTTTTGAGGCTGAATCTTCTGCTGCATTAGGTTTCGGTTTCCGTTGTGGATTCTTAGGAATGTTACACTTAGAAATTATTCAGGAGCGTTTAGAGCGTGAGTTCAATATGACAGTAATTACGACTGTTCCTAACGTTTCGTATGAAGCTTATTTGGAAAAAGATCCAGAAAAAATGATTCCCGTTCATAATCCATCTGAATTACCAGATCCATCAGGATTAAATCGTGTAGAAGAACCATATATTCGTGCAGCAATCATTACAAAATCTGAATTCGTAGGTCCTGTAATGAGTTTATGTATTGAAAAACGTGGTGAATTACAATCTCAAAATTATTTAACTCAACATAGAGTAGAAATGATTTTCAATATGCCTTTGGCTGAAGTTGTTTTTGATTTTTATGATCGATTAAAATCTATTTCAAAAGGATATGCATCGTTTGATTATGCACCTTCTGGAATGAAAGCTTCGAAATTGGTAAAAGTTGATATCATGATTAATGGTGAAGTTGTGGATGCTTTATCTGCCTTAATTCATGTTGATAATGCTTACAATATTGGGAAAAAAATGTGTGAGAAATTACGCGAATTAATTCCTCGTCAACAGTTTGATATTCCAATTCAGGCAGCGATTGGTGCAAAAATTATTGCGCGAGAAACAATCAAAGCGTTACGTAAAGACGTTACGGCGAAATGTTACGGTGGTGATATTTCTCGTAAACGTAAATTATTAGAAAAGCAAAAAGCTGGTAAGAAGAAAATGCGTCAAATTGGACGTGTAGAAGTTCCACAATCTGCTTTCTTAGCTGTTTTGAAATTGAATGATTAAAATTTTTATATAATTATATAAGAGCTACTTTTTAAAGTAGCTCTTTTTTTTTGAACTCACTGTAACAAATATTACAGATATTTTAAAACAATTTAATGAACTTTGATAAAAAAGTAATAATGATTTTAATTCAAATAAATTTTGATTTTCCTATTCAAATGATGGGAGAAAATTTAACAAAAAATGCTCGTTCATTAGCAGAAAGTATAAATACTGAAAAAGGATTCATCTCAAAAATATGGATCGAAAATTCAGACACTGCAAGAAGTGGAGGTATTTATATATTTGACACTTTAGAAAATGCTCAAAATTATGCTGAAATGCATAGCGAACGAGTAAAACAAATAGGAGCAACAAATATCAATGTTGAATACTTTTCTATTAATGAAACTCTTTCCTCACTAAATAATGGGATATAAATAATTATCAAAGCCACTCACAATAGAGTGGCTTTTTTTTGTAACAATTGGTAAAATATTTGTACTAATAAATTAAATACCAATCGCATGAAAAACATACTAAAATTAGAACAACTTGCTCTATTAATTCTTATGATCGTTCTATATAGTCTCCTAAAATTATCATGGATGTGGTTTGCAATTCTTTTTCTTGCTCCCGATATTTTTATGTTAGGTTATCTTTTTGGAAATAAGATTGGTGCAATATCCTATAATTTTATTCATAATTATTTTACGACAATTTCATTGATTCTTATTGGTTATTTTTTACATATTGAATGGTGTTTGATGATTGGATTTATATTTTCCGCTCATATTTCGTTCGATCGTTTTCTAGGATTTGGTCTCAAAAAATATGATGGTTTCAAGTCCACTCATTTAGGAGATTTATAACATCACAACCTCATCAGTCGAACCTTTCTCCTTAATCTCTGAAATACTTCGCATCGTAATTTCTGAAATTTGTTCCAATGCTTCTTGTGTAAAAAAAGCTTGATGTGCAGTGACCAAAACATTTGGAAAACTCATCAATCGTTGAATCATATCATCTTGAATAATTTCTGCCGATAAATCTTTGAAAAATAATTTTTCTTCTTGCTCGTAAACATCAATTCCCAAATAACCAATTTTATGATTTTTCAAAGCTTCAATCGCTTCATGTGTATTGATTAATCCGCCTCTACTCGTATTAATAATCGTTACGCCATCTTTCATCATCGCAATCGTTTCTTGATTAATCATGTAATGATTTTCTGGCGTCAACGGACAATGCAACGAAATAATATCTGAGCTTTTAAACAACTTATCCAGCTCAACATATTCCACGCCATTATTCATCAATTCTTGATCTGGATACAAATCATACGCAATTATTTTGCAACCAAAACCTTTCGCAATATTGACAAAAGCCTTTCCAATTTTTCCTGTTCCAACAATTCCAATTGTCTTTTGAAAAAGATTGAAACCAAGCAAACCGTTCAATGCAAAATTTTGTTCACGAACGCGATTATAAGCTTTATGCGTTTTTCGGTTCAATGTTAACAACATCGCCATTGTATGCTCTGCCACTGCCTCAGGAGAATATGCAGGGACGCGACAAACTTTAATTCCAAATTCTTTCGCAGCTTCCAAATCGACATTGTTAAAACCAGCACATCTCAAAGCTATAATTTTAACGCCTTTTTTTGCTAAAATTTCAATGACTTGTCGATTCACTTTATCATTCACAAACACACAAACTGCTTGCTCATCTTCAATTGCGTTGACGATATGTGGACCTAAATGTGTTTCATAAAAATTAAGTTCAAAACCGTAATTTTTATTTTCAGCCTCAAAAAAAGTTTTGTCATAAGGCTTAGACGAAAAGAAAGCTATTTTCATTAAATTATTTTTAACTAATTTACGTTTTTAATTAATTGTAAATTACTTTATACTTGATTATAATTTAGTTTTAAATCATTCAAAATTAATTGATCCTCTATTTTTGATATTTTACTAAAAGCTATAAGCTGATGAATAAAAATTTCTAACTTCGTGAAAATTCAAACTCACACATGAAAAATATACTTTTATCAACAATCACATTAGCTTCTTTTACAGCTTTTGGACAAAATATTTCGAATCAAACCATTGATCAAGTCACAGAAAATGCCATGAAAACTTTTGATGTTCCTGGAATGTCTGTTGCGGTTATCAAAGATGGAACAATTGTACATTCGAAAGGTTATGGTGTAAAATCGCTTAAAACGGGAGAAAAAGTTAAGTCTAATACAAATTTTGGAATTGCTTCTAACTCGAAAGCTTTTACAGCAGCGGCCTTGGCAATTTTGGTTGATGAAGGAAAAATAAAGTGGGATGATAAAGTGATTACGCACATTCCTGAATTCAAGATGTACAACGATTATGTAACCAAAGAGTTCACAATTCGTGATTTATTAACGCATCGCAGTGGATTAGGTTTGGGCGCAGGAGATTTGATGGTTTGGCCTGATGGACACAATTTCACTCCTAAAGATATTATTTCTAATATTCAGTTTTTAAAACCAGTTTCAGATTTTCGTGTCAAATATGATTACGATAATTTATTATATATTATTGCAGGAGTTGTGATTGAACGAGTTTCGGGGCAATCTTGGACAGATTTTGTAACAAAAAGATTGTTAGAACCAATTGGAATGACGAATACAGCGGCGAATTGGCACTTAGTAAAAGACAAGAAAAATGCAATTGATCCACACGTTCCGATTGACGGAAAATTACAAGTCATTGATCGTTATACGAACACTATTTTTGATGCAGCTGCAGGAATTTATTCTAATGTTGATGATATTGCAAAATGGTTGCAATTCAATTTGGATAAAGGAAAAGTGAACGGAAAACAAATTATTTCTGAAAAACAAATGAACGAAATGATTACGCCACAAACTTTACAACCAAATCGTACAACTCCGCCTTATAATTCATTATTCAAAGCTTATGGTTTGGGATGGCAATTACAGGATATGAACGGAAAATTAGAAGTTTCGCATACTGGAGGATTGGAAGGAATTGTAACACAAACGATGTTTTATCCACAAGAAAAATTAGGAATTGTGATTTTGACAAATCAACAATCTGGTGCAGCTTTCCGAGCAATTTCAAATACAATAAAAGATTTTTACTTAAAAAATTCTTCTACAGATTGGGTAAAAACGTATGATGAGTTGATGAAGAAAAATGTGGAAGAAGCCGATGATATTACAAATGCTGTTTGGAAAACTGTTGAAGCAAACCAAAAAAATAAAGCCATCAAATTTGATGTAAAAAGTGTAATTGGAACGTATAAAGATAATTGGTTTGGTGATGTTGTGATTTATGAAAAGAAAGGAAAAATAATTTTCGAATCGAAACGTTCGCCTCAATTAACTGGTGAAATGTCATTTTACAAAGACAATACGTTTGCGGTAAAATGGTACAATCGTTATTTCCATGCAGATGCTTTTGTTTTTGCTGAAATGAAAGATGGAAAAATGACAGGTTTCAAAATGAAAGCCATTTCTCCGTTAACAGATTTCAGTTACGATTTCCACGATTTAGATTTTACGAGAAAATAAATTTTAATAAATACTAATCAATTACGAAGTTCGAAATTCGAACTTCGTTTTTTCTATTAAAAATGAAATTCAAAGGTTACGCATATGGGCTAATTTCGTCTATATCTTATGGATTAATTCCATTATTTATCCTACCTATAAAACAGGCAAATTTTTCGATGGATACTACATTATTCTATCGATTCTTTTTTTCTGCATTGATTGTCGGAACATATTTATTCATCAAAAAACAATCATTTAAAATAGATGTAAAACAGATTCCATTTTTAATCATTTTAGGATTATTGTACGGAATCTCAGCGGATGCTTTATTTTTAGGTTATGATTATTTAACTCCTGGAATTGCCTCCACATTATTATTCGTTTATCCGTTGATTGTTGCCATCATAATGGCTGTTTTCTTCAAAGAAAGAATTACAATTTCAACCATTATAGCCATTGTTTTTGTATTGGCTGGCGTCATTTTACTAAGTTTCAAAGAAGGAAAATTCGAGCTAAATCCAATCGGATTAGGAATTGTATTTATCAGTGCTTTGGGGTACGGATTATATATTGTGACAGTCAACAAATCGAAAGTACGTGATATAAAAGGCTTTACATTAAGCTTTTATTCGTTTCTATTTACAACGATTTATTACGCAATAAAAATGATTCTTCACAAAGAATCTTTCATTTTACCATCATTAGAATTAACCTTCAACTTTTTTACATTTGCCTTTGTAACGACAGTTATTTCGAGCATCGCTTTGATTTATGCGATCAAAAATATTGGTTCTACAGCCACTTCTATTCTTGGCGCATCAGAACCTGTGGTTGCCGTTGCTGTAAGTGTTATGATATTTGGTGAAGATTTTTCGCTGAGTTTAGCTTTAGGAATTTTTATGATTATTCTAGGCGTGACTCTGAATGTAATTGGTGATGCATATCAACAAAAAAGATTAAATAAATCATCTTCATAAATAAGAAAAGCTACATCCTAAATGGTTTGTAGCTTTTCAATTTTAGGTAGGTTAGTTAGATTGTATGTCATTTTTTTTCACATGTATTAAAACCTAATACTGTATAAAGTGGGCAAAAACTTAATAGACTTGTTAGTATAAAAACACCTGCTATTATAAGAGCAATTATTCCTAATGTACCTGAAATAACATTCGTGAAATACAATACAACAAGAATTATTGCGATCAATAATCGAATTGATTTATCAAACGTTCCCATATTCTTTTTCATATCGATACTTTTATTATTTCAAATTTCGGGTAGCATGATAAGAAAGTCTGTACTTTTTGTCACACAAAAGAAATAATTTCAATTTTATTTCGATATAATTTTACTTTACCTTCAATTTCCAATGCTTTTAATAATCGAGAAACAACTTCTCTTGAGGTAGCTAATTCTGAAGAAATTTCTTGATGTGTAATGATGATTACTCTACTATTCAAAACTTCTGATTTCACTTTTAAATAATCAATTAATCGGCTTTCTACTTTTTTGAATGCAATGTTATCTAAAGTATGAGAAAGTTCTTCGTAGCGTTGATTTAACATTTTAACAACGAACAATTGCCAACTTGGAAATTTAACAAACCATTGGTTCACTTTTTCTGTTGGTATGGCTAGCAATTCTACATCTTCTTCTACAATTGCCTTAATATTAGTAGTTGTATTCAAAATACTTTTGGCTATAGATTCTGCACACGATTCGCCTTTTCTTATGTAGTAAAGAAATAATTCATCTCCGTTTTCATTTATACGCAATACTTTAATTACACCAGAAAGTACATAAGGAACAACCTTTATATATTGACCTGGCTTTACAATTTCTGTAGCAGAAGGAAAATTTAACTGCTGAGATGTTGAAAGTAATTCTTCTTTCAATTCAACTTCAGAGAATAAATTAAGATTCACATTATTCATTTTTTATGATGTTAGGTAATAGTCATACTAACAAACCAATTTAGTGAAAATGTATTTAAATTTGTAATGATGAAACAGAAATTTAGTGTTGAAAATTGAATCCTATAAAGTCAAGTTAATATTTATTAAATACTAACAATCATAAATTTGACCTACAATAGATAGAGTTTTATAAGTTAGATGAATTTATAAAAGAAAATAGTTTTGATATTTTATTATCGCCAATAATTCCAACTCACCCCATCAAAACTAGCAAATGTATTACTCACTGTATCATAACATATCATCCCTGCATAAGGACTTTTAACAGTTATGTGTGGGTTTTGTATTTGTGGTAAAATTAAAGACTTAGACGTAGATTCTAAAACTAAAACACCTTTTGCATTGGTTGTTTGCTCTCCTATTATAACTCCTTTTCCTAATTCTGCACTACTATTATCATATAGTTTTAGATCGCTACCGACAGAATTAGATATGTTTTTCCAATAACCATTTTCAAACATTTTTATCATTTTTGATGTTCGATCAAAAATAAATGTCCCATTATTAGGATTATTAGTAGTAGGAGTTACAACATTATAAGTAGGTGTAGTTGCAACTGCTGGAAGAATAATACCTTTACTATTAGTTGTTGTCACATCATTTGTTAAATCACTCGTTGTATTTCCTTCGAAAAAAAGAAGTGTACTTTCATTAGCTACTACATTATTAGTTCCAATATATACTTGAGCGTTTACGTAACTTGTGATTATACAAATAAAAATGTATATTATTTTTTTCATTTTAAAACTATTTATTGAAATTTAGATATTAATCATTACAACTTCGTTGAATACAATTCCAAATATTCCCGTTGTATAATTTTACACATGCAGCATTTACATCATAAATTAGCATACCTTTCTTAGGACTTACTATAGCTGTAGAACTTTGAACTCTCGTCAGAACTAAACCGTCAGCTTTTGACTCTAATGTGATAAACGCATTGGGAATAGCTTCTGGCCAATTAGGAAGTTTTGTTTGATTGGTAATACCAACATTTGTAGGATTTCCGCCAGTAGTAAAATCTCCAGGTTTTGAACAATGAAGATTTATTCCAAAATTAACATTAGTAATAAAAGGAGTCGAAGTAAGAAATCTAACCGGAACTTTAAGTGTTGTATTACTATCGTTTCCTGATCCTAAACCATTATTTGTTCCGTAAGTTTGCCCCATAGAAACCCATCCTGTTGGAAGTGAATAAGCAGAAGGATATACGTCATTAATACTTAAATTTCGAGAATCAATTGCTACCGAATAATCTTCACTTGTATCTATTAAAATTGAAGAAAACAAATAGCTACCATTTGTGTTAACTATTTGTTTAAAAATAACTTTATTAGAAGAGTTGATTAGATAAGCATATAACTGAGATCCACTAGCTGTTCCTATTCCAACACCATCTACTATATTATTATTAATCATATCTCTGTAGACATTACCACTAAGTGATACAATAGCAGTTGTACTCACAATGGCGAAACCTCCTCCTCCCATAAGGTCAAGACCTCCACCATCACTATCTCCATTTGTATTAATTGGAACATTTGATAAACCAATAAGATCCATAGCTGATGTAACGTCATTCGGAAAAACAGCTATCCCATAAATCACTTGTCCTGGTGTAAGCCCTAATGTTTCAAGATCAATAAAATCTCCTGCTATATTTTGTGATGTTAAATCTTGATTAGGTTTTATGGGGTCTGGAGAAACTGTGCTAGAATTCATAAAAACAGTCGACAGTACACTCTTTCCTAAAGCTCCAAATTTACCTCTAGCCCGAGCAATTAAACTTCCTAAACCACTTACATTACCATTTGTATCCAATTTGGTAATAGCAGCAAGTCGATAATCATCATTACCTCCTCTTTCTAAAATCAAAACACCAACTTTATTAAGACTAACCCCAGTTGGTACTTCCATTCCGCTATTTCGAATAAGATCAATTCTTTCAATATTATTCATCGTACTCGAATTGAAATTTGAAAAAATATTATCAACCCCTCTATTTAATGTATAACTATTAATTAATGTTTCAAGATTATCAACATATTCAGCATTAAAAAACTTGTCTGTAGTACCACTAATATTACTATATTCAAAAAAACCGGTAAACTTCGTCGCACTTTTTACATCATTATTTTCTTTTCTAGAAATTTTTATATTTTCATAAGGAGTAAGCCCTTTTAAATAAGGAACATATTCTATCGTACCATATTTGAATGATTTAAGAACAGGTACTGTTGCTGCCGTTGTACCATTAGAATTTACTCCAAATCGAAGATTAAATGATGTCGTACTAGAATAGTATGATGATCCTGTATATCCAGTTCGAGTGACATTAGATATGGTAGCAACTTTTGTATAATCAATATCTCCTGAGTTCACTACTTGCGCATGTGTAATACTATAAAAGAATAAAAAAATAAAGTATCCCCAATGTTGTTTTATCATTGTAATTTAAGTATTATTTATATTTAATTAATAATCAAAACTTTGTTTTCATATTAAATTATATCAAAACAAATTAACAATGGTAGGAGAGTATATATTTCTAGGGTGAGAGTAATTAAAAAATTTGGAAAATTTCATGAAAATTGATACAATCAATAATCTATTTTCTTTAACAAATATAAAAATATATTCTTTAATAAAAATTTTATAATTATATATTAATCAATTTTTTAAATTTTATTTAAAACAATGCAAAACTCCTAAAATGTTTTTTTATTAATACTATAATGATAAATATAAATCATAAGGTTTTAACTTTGCAGCAATGAAACAGAAATTTAATCCTGAAGGTTGGAATCGTATAGAGCATTTTAATATGTTCTCGAAAATGGATAATCCGTATGTCGGAGTTGTTGCGGAGGTTGAATGTTCTAAAGCATACAAATTTGCAAAGGCAAATAAGTTGTCTTTTTTCGCCATTTATTTACATTGCTCGATGTTGGCAGAAAATAAGATTAATGAGTTTAAATATCGTATCGAAGATGATGAAATTTTTGTGTACGATCATTTAGATTGCGGAACAACAATTGGTAGAAAAGACGGAACTTTTGGTTTTGCGTTGATGAATTTTACCGAAGATTTTGATGCATTTAACGCGCAACTTCAAGAGCAAATACAAAGTGTAGAAAACTCGGTTGGTTTGCACATCAAAAACGAAGAAATTACCATTGGTTTGGTTCGTCATTCTACGTTTCCTTGGTCGAGATTTACAGGTTTAACGCAACCAAGTAATTTTGGAACGGGAGAATCTATTCCGCGAATTATTTTTGGAAAAGCGTATACCCAAAACGATAAAATGTACATGCCTGTTTCGGTTGAAGCAAATCATGGTTTTGTAGATGGTTTTCATTTAGCGAATTATCTACAAGAATTTGAAAACGAATTAGGTAAATATTAGTTTATTCTCTTAAAAAATATGATTAAAATTGTTGAAAGCAGAAATGATGATTATCTAGCCTTACAAGAATTGTTTCTCCAATCTAGACAAAAAACTTTTTTGTGGACTGATACTTCCCGATATAAATTATCTGACTTTGATGAAAGTACTAAAAATGAATACATTTTAGTTGCATTCGTAGATGAGATATTGGTTGGATTTGTTTCTGTTTGGCTTATTGACAATTTTATTCATCATTTATATGTAGACGAACAATATCATAACCAATCAATCGGCTCAGAATTATTGAATAAAGTAATCGAAAAAGTTGGATATCCAATTAGATTGAAGTGTGATGAAAAAAACACAAAAGCTCTACGTTTTTACAAACAAAAAGGCTTTATTGAAAAAGAAAAAAAAGCATTCGAAAATGGTTTTTACTTATTATTAGAACTTGATGTATAAACGAATTTCGAGTTTCGAGTTTCGAAATTCGTTTTTTTATTTTACATCATTAGGATGAATAAATGGTTCTGGTTCTGTAATTTCATCATATTGAATAGGATAATATTTTTTATCTTCTTCTAAAACAAAATCATCCGTATAATTATAAAAATGCTCCAACTCTCTTAATTGGTAATTTCCTTCTTCATCTTTATGAAATCGAAAAGCGTAACCTTTTATCTCGCAGCAGAATGTTATTTTTTCTTTATCTAAAGGAATATAATTTAAATTTGAGATATCGATATATTTATTTAATACTTCATTTTTATCTAAAAGAATAGTATAATCTGTATTTTGAATAGTAATTGGTAATGTATAATAATTCCCTATTGAACAATCTTGTCCAGCCGAAGAAACATACAAATAAAATTTTTCTTTTGCGAAAAAGAGAGAGATTGTTCTAATTGGTATATGATTACTTTTTGCAATATAAATAGCTTGTTCAATAGCTTCATTTACATTTTCATCTTTAAAAACAGAATCTGCTTTTATTTCATCTGTCTTTTCCCAACCTTTAGCAGATTGATTACTCGGTTGCTCGCATTGAACAAAAAGAATGAATAAGAGAAAAATATATAGATTCTTCATACAAGTGTTTCGATTAAAGATAATCAATTCACTGCAACTTTTTTATTTAGTTTTTTTGACCAAGAAAAAATATAAATCGTTCCGATAATTGAAGGTACAATCCAAAAATAAATATTATTTCCAAATCCAGCACCTGCAACCAAAAACGCTGTTACTGAAGCGATATAAGCGCCAACCATTTTTCCAACATGATTCATTGTCCATTTTTTATAATTCTCTGGATTCTTGTAAAAAATAAAATCTCGATAAGACATAAATCCGCCTAAAAACCCAAAAATTAAATACAATAATCCAATTCCATTGCTTATAAAAAGTGGAAGTAATCCAAAAACAATCATCACAATAGATGTGATAAACATTGCTCCAGAAATGATTTTATCTAAATTATTCGAATAATTTTTGCGTTTATAATTCAGAATTCTATTTCCGATCAAAATCATATAAATTGTAAAAACACCAATCATTAAAAGAAAAGAATTGTGGTGATTTGGAAAAGCACAAATGATTAACGAAAGAATAGAGCTAACTAACATACCAATCGAAAATATTTTCCCCACTTTTTTGTGAGTCGAGTTTCCTTTTTTTATGATCATAACAGCAGTTCCAGCAACCAAACCAATTCCTCCGAAAAATGCGTGAATGTAAATAATGATTTTGATTAAATTTTCCATAATGTGTTTATTTATTATGGAATAAAATTAAGTGAAGTCGTTTTTAATTTTAAAAATAGTTGACCGAATTGTCGAATTTCGTGGATGAATTGTATTACTCTTTTGTTTTCACTGTTTCGATAGCGTCATTCATCAAATCAAACTCGTAACCTTTGTACGCTAAATATGCTTTTACTTTGTTTATTTTCTTGAAAGATTCGCGCTCAGAAGCTAATAAATTGAACTTTTTCTGTGTTAAGTGCAATAAATTATTCCAATATTTTTCCAAATCAATTTCTTCCTTAAACGCTTTTTCAATTAATTTTTGATCAATTTGACGCATTTTTAATTCTTGACGAAGACGATTTCTTCCCCACATTTTTTGATTAACCTTCCCTCGAACAAAACTATGTACAAAACGTTCTTCATTCAGAAACCCGTAATGAATTAACTTAAAAAGAATCTCATCTTTCGCTTCTGGAATCAAATCAAAATCACGTAGTTTTTTCTCTACTTCCCAATGACAACGATCTTGATAAAGACAATATTTTGCCATTTTATCTTTGATTTCATCAATCGTATAAATCTTTTTTGGGTTGTCTTTAGAGAAATTCATGCAACAAAGTTAAGATTTTAATGAGAAAATTGTTTGATTAACTTGATGAGATCTTGAAACAAGTTCAAGAAGACATCTACTGTCAGGCTGAGTTGATTAGTAAAAAGTCATACGAGCTTTCAAGGAATCTAATAAAATTTTTCAATCCACTAACGCTTCATTCAGAATGACATTAACAAAAAAACTGAACCATTTCTGATTCAGTTTTTTTATTATTTATTAACCTATTTTTATTAAGCTTTTTGTAATTCTGCAATATATGCTGTTGGATTCTCAGCATTGAAAACTGCCGAACCTGCAACTAAAGCGTCTGCACCAGCTTCTACCAATTTTGATGCATTTTGAACTCCAACTCCGCCATCAATTTCGATGATAACATTTGCATTTGCTTCTGTAATCATTTTTTTCAATTTTGATACTTTGTTGTATGTATTCTCGATGAATTTTTGACCTCCAAAACCTGGATTAACACTCATGATTAGAACTAAATCTAAATCGTTAATCACATCTTCTAAAACAGATACTGGTGTATGCGGATTAAGCGCCACTCCTGCTTTCATTCCTTCAGCTTTTATAGCCTGAATTGTACGATGTAAATGTGTACACGCTTCGTAATGAACAGTCAAAATATCTGCACCAACTTGTTTGAAAGTTGAAATGTAACGATCTGGATCAACAATCATTAAATGTACATCTAAAACTTTTTCTGTTAACGAATTAATTTTCTCGATAATTGGCATTCCGTAAGAGATATTTGGAACAAAAACGCCGTCCATTACATCTAAATGAAACCATTCTGCTTGAGAATTATTAACCATTTCGATGTCTTTTGCTAAGTTTCCGAAATCGGCTGCTAAAATTGATGGTGCTACTATTGGCATACTTTTTTTGTTTGTTGTTTGTATTTTGTGGTGCAAAGGTAAGGAAATAAAAAAATCGTTGAAAACTCAACGATTTATATTTTTTAGAAATTATACCCAACTCGAAAGCCTAAATCTAAGGCAACTCCAGTTTCTGTTTTTTTATAATATTTATAATTTTGAATTTCATAATCAAAAGTAACTTTATCATCTTGATAAAGAGAAAGTCCTAATCCCGTATAAAACTCGTAAAAAAAGTTTTGAGCAAAAGAACGTTTAAATCCATAATTGAATGTAATAGAACCTTGCGGATTAACACCTAAATTATCACTATTAGACGTTGTTAACCAATCTGGCGTATAAGTTCCTTTTAAAGCAATATAATTCCCAGAATTATTTTTGGTATTTTTTCCTTTAGAAAGTCTTCGATCAAAATTATAATAATAACGTCCTTCTAAAGCTATATTTGTTGTCAAAATATACTCAAAATCACTCCCATAAAAATCGCTATAGCTGTATCTGAAACCTCCTAAATAGTCTAAAGATCCAACAGCTGTAAAATTTTCGGATAAAGCTTTTTCATATTGAATTCCGATTCCAATAAAACTAATGTTTGCATTAAACAAATCTGTCGCTTTTTCTTGTGCAAATAGAGAAGATGATAATAAGAGAGTAAATAATAGTTTTTTCATTTTCAGTGTTAATTAATTCAATACGAATATAACAGAAAAAATGATTCAGCAAAATTATTTTTAATCCAAGAAAACTCTATTGTCAATAAAGTTATAAGGTTCTTCGTCTTTCAATTCTTCGTTGATAATAAAATGAATCGAATCTTTTGACATAAAAATATAAGTATAAATATCTGCCATCTCATCAGAATCTCTAAACTCGTAATATTCGTCGCCAATCGTACACCAAACGCCTTCGTCTTCAGAAAAAGTTACACGATCATCACTATAAATCGTTTTAAAGTTAACCGTCATTGTTCCGTCAGCTTTTCTATTGACCATCCAACTATTTGTTTCTCCTTTAAAAAATTTCCCATGATCAGTTCCAGACCAAATTCCAACGAATCTGTCATCTACATCCATAGATTTTATATATTCTTTCATTTGGTTTTGATCAGCTTTGTTCATCATGATTTTCTATATTAAAATTAGCTTAAAAGTAGCCAATCTATACTTCTTCTCATCTCAAAAAGACTTAATTTGCAGCTCGGGATAAAAAACAACAAATTTATGGAAAATAATATGCTTAATCAACATCCAGCAGATATTGCCGAACAATTAACTGCGTTGAACGTAAAGGAAAGAAATATCGCTTTTTACTCGCTTTCGAATGATGATAAAGTTGAAGTATTCTCCTATTTTGAGCCCGATATTCAGTACGAAATTGTAAAAAGTTTGACGGACGAAGATTTAGCTGAAGTTTTGAACAATCTTGATCCTGATGACCGAACAGAACTTTTTGAAAATTTCCCAGATCAATTAATCAAACATTCCATTAATCTTTTAAATCCTGAAGAACGCGCTACAGCACTGAATTTGATTGGATACAAAGAAGATTCGATTGCGCGTTTGATGACGCCAAATTATATTCAGGTAAAAGAACATTATACGGTAAAACAAGTTTTGGCGCATATCAAAAAATATGGAAAGAAAGCGGAAACGTTGACGTATATTTTTATTGTTGATGGAAAAAATAGATTAATTGATGATTTAAAAATTGGCGAAATTCTTTTGGCTGATGAAGATACTAAAGTTGAAGATTTGATCGATCATAATTTTGTTTCAATCAAGACGACGACTCCTTTAGAGGAAGCCTTAGAAGTTTTTGATAAATACGATCGTTCTGCGATGCCAATTGTGACAGAAAATGATGTTTTGGTCGGAATTGTAACCTTCGACGACATCTTGGACCGAATGAAAATGCGTGATACAGAAGATATTCAGAAATTCGGAGGGATGGAAGAATTGGATGTTTCGTATACTAAAACACCTATTGCGGAATTAATCAAAAAGCGCGCAGGTTGGCTGGTTATCTTATTTATTGGCGAAATGTTTACGGCTTCTGCAATGAGTTATTATGACCAGGAAATCGAAAAAGCAGTTGTGTTGGCTTTATTTGTTCCATTGATTATTTCGAGTGGTGGAAATTCTGGTTCTCAAGCGGCTTCCCTGATTATTCGAGCGATGGCTTTGGGCGAATTAAAGCTAAAAGATTGGTGGTATGTAATGAAAAAAGAATTTGCTTCGGGATTAATCTTAGGTGCAATTCTAGGATTTGTGGGTTTTATCCGAATCTTAATTTGGCAAAAAACTGGAATTTATAGTTATGGAGAATATTGGTTGTATGTAGCTTTAACAGTCGCTTTATCTTTAATTGTTATTGTTTTATGGGGAACACTTTCTGGATCTTTAGTTCCATTTATTTTGAGAAAAATTGGATTTGATCCCGCAACAGCATCCTCGCCTTTCGTTGCAACTTTGGTTGACGTTTCAGGATTGATTATCTACTTTACAATTGCTGCAATTTTACTAAGCGGGAAATTATTATAACGAAAAACTCCAACTAAATTTAGTTGGAGTTTTTTATTTTTATCGTCCGATATATGTTTTCAAAATCTTAGATCTTGAAGTATGTTTTAAACGGCGAATTGCTTTTTCTTTAATTTGACGAACACGTTCTCTTGTTAAATCAAACGTTTCTCCAATTTCTTCTAACGTCATTGGGTGTTGTCCGTTCAATCCGAAGTATAAACGAATTAAATCAGCTTCACGAGGCGTTAATGTTTGTAATGCACGTTCAATTTCTACACGTAAAGATTCGATCATCAATTGTACATCTGGAGATGGAGATTCACCAATGTTTAATACATCGTATAAGTTAGAATCTTCTCCTTCTACTAATGGCGCATCCATTGAGACGTGACGACCAGAGTTTTTCATCGACTCTTTTACATCACCTTCAGACATATCCAAAACTTCAGAAATTTCTTCTGCAGATGGGGCACGCTCATGTTCTTGCTCTAATAAAGCATAGGCTTTATTAATTTTATTGATCGATCCAATTTTATTTAATGGTAAACGTACAATACGAGATTGCTCTGCTAATGCTTGTAAGATAGATTGACGAATCCACCAAACCGCATAAGAGATAAATTTGAAACCACGCGTTTCGTCAAAACGTTGCGCTGCTTTAATCAAACCTAAATTTCCTTCATTAATTAAATCTGGTAAACTTAAACCTTGATTTTGATATTGTTTCGCAACAGATACCACGAAACGTAAGTTTGCTTTTGTTAATTTTTCTAAGGCAACACGATCTCCTGCTTTGATACGTTGTGCTAACTCTACTTCCTCCTCCGCTGTAATCAAATCTACTTTACCAATCTCTTGTAAGTATTTATCCAACGACGCAGTTTCACGATTTGTTACCTGCTTTGTAATTTTAAGCTGTCTCATTTAACTAAAATCCTCCTATTATTAATGATTATTATCGATTTCTTTTGGCATTTTATCAACACCACTATATATGTATACGCAGATAACTGAAAAAGGTTACAAAATATTGTAAAATATTTCAGAATTAATGTCTTAAAACTTCGTAAATCATTTGTGCAGAGAGTTTCGCTGTGGAGTTATCAACATCAAAAAGCGAATTATATTCAACTAAATCAAAGATTTTTACTTTGTTTGAGTTCATCAAAACCTTCAAAATATATTTAACCTGAAAAGGTGTCAAACCATTAATTGTCGTTGCACTTACACCTGGCGCATAAGCTGCATCAAAAACATCCATATCCAACGACACATAAAGCGCATCAAATTGTTGAACAATCGTTTTCAAATCATCTAACACTTTATTCAAATTGAAATGTACTTCATCTGCTAAAATAAAATTAACGTCTAAATTTTCTGCTCGTTGAAATAATGCTTTCGTATTTCCTAATTCTTGAATACCGATTGGAATATAATTGAACTTCATTTCATTTTCTTCGCAATACTTAGCCATTTCGTAAAAAGGCGTTCCAGAAGTTGATTGTGGATTTGGCGTCCTCAAATCAAAATGCGCATCAAGATTGATAATTCCAATATTTTTGTATGATTTTGCTAAAGCCAAAAAATCGCCCAAAGCTGTTTCATGTCCACCTCCAATTATAATTGGAAAATGATTTTGTTGGATGATTTTATACACTTGATTAATTTGTTCTTCTCGTGCAGATTCTAAATTTTTATCATCACAGTGAATATTTCCAGCATCGAAAATAAAATCAGTTTCAGAAAAATGTAAAGGTAAATTTGCTAAACTTTTTCGAATCAAATCTGGCGAATTTTTCGCACCAATTCTTCCTTTATTTCGTTCAACACCTTCTTCTGAACAAAATCCTAAAAGTACTTTTGGTTGAACGGATGATGTTTCAAATTTATCGTAATCAGAAATAACTTGATGAATTCTTAAACCTAACTCTCCATCTTCAGAATCAATTCTTCCTGTCCAATTTTCTTGATTAAATTGTGTTTTTTGCATGATTAATAAAATTTAGGTAACGACAACTTATATTTTACAGTTACAATACGAATCGCCGCGATAATAGCGCCCGAAACGATGAAATTGATATTACGATCTAATCCAAAATTATCAAAAATTAAATACATCACACCTCCTGCGATACATGCCATTGCATAAATTTCTTTCACAAAAACCGTAGGCGTTCTATTCATCAAAACATCGCGCAACATACCACCCATTACAGCAGTCATCATTCCCATCATCACAGAAATAAAATCATTTGCACCCAAAGAATGTGCTTTCTCTAAACCTACTATTGTAAATAACGCAATTCCCAATGTATCGAAAAGCATCAATGTTACTCTTAATCGTGAAAAATATTTAAAAAATAATCCTGCTAATAAAATTCCAGCAAAAACTGCGTAAATGACATTCATATCATTTATCCAAACTAACGGATAACTGTTAAGAAATAAATCGCGTAAAGTTCCGCCACCAACAGCCGTTATAAAAGCAAAGCAAGCAATTCCAAACCAATCGTGTTTTTGTCTTTCATCTCCAGCTAAAGCACCAGAAATTGCAAACACAACCGTTCCGAATAATTCAAAAATGTATTGAATTTCCATCTATAAAAAATTAGTTTGCTAAGATACGAATCTATAAATTAATGACTTTTGAATTTCGGTAATGATAAGTTGTATTTGATTGCAGCCAAACGAATTGCGACAATCACACCACCCGAAACAAAGAAATTGATGTTACGATCAAGTCCCAATTTCCATAAGATCATATAAATAACTGCACCGCAAAGACATGCAAATGCATAAATTTCTTTCTTGAAAATAATCGGAACTTCGTTCAACATCATATCGCGAATAATGGATCCAAAAACCGCGGTAAACATTCCCATTACAGGTGCGATTACGGGATGAATTCCAAGATTTAGAGCTTTTTCTAAACCAACAATTGTAAACAAAGCAATCCCTAACGTATCAAAAAGCATAAATGTTTTACGAAGTTTAAGTAAAGGCGTATAGAAAATTGCCGCTAAAATAACACCAATCCCTACCGCATAAATAAGATTCACATCTTTTATCCACATAATTTCAACGGAAAGTAAAATATCACGAATTGTACCACCTCCAATTGAAGTTAGGAAAGCAATAAAGGTTACACCAAACCAATCGTTACCAGATTTTTCATCTGCTGCTAAAGCGCCCGAAATTCCAAAAAAAAGTGTACCAAATAATTCGAAAAAATATTGAATCTCCATTTCTATTGTATTAAATCATATTGTGTTGTGCTCTGTCAAAAATAAACACTTTTCTTTTTTAACGATGTTTAAATATACAATTGAAAATAAAAAAAGACCAACACATTTGTTAGTCTTTTTGTTAATATTAATAATAATTTGTTTTTTCTAATTGCTTTTCATCAATCGGATCTTCATCCAAATAGCGTTCTAAACTATCATCCAACTCTTTCATCCAAGCTGTGTGATGTTTTTCTGCTTTCGTTTCGTCCATAACAGAGGTATAGGTTTTATCCCGATAAGTCAAAATATTTTCTTCTTTATCTTTTAACCAAGATTTGAACATATTAGCAACTTTATCCAAATCGAACATAGGATAATCAGTTAAATGAATCAAATCCTTCAAATAATCCGTTTGAAAATCAACATGATCATCAGCAGAAATCGATTGTTTTTCATAATCAATCCATTTCTGAATATCTTTTTGAATATCCTGTTTTGAAGGTAAATCAATTCGTCCCAAAATATAATCACGTGCAAACCATGCTTGTGCATCAAACATATTAAATGTGTAATATTGATCCTGCATTCCCAAAAATAACAATTGAGCATTAACATCTGATATTACACCTTTATACATTCCTTCTGGATACAAACAATTTTTTGTTTTTAGACGCAAATTATCTGGTAAAAACGGAAATTTGTGTTGATAACCTGTACACATAATCACTGCATCAAATTCTTTTGATGTTCCGTCTTTGAAAAATGCTTTCTTATCTTCAAAATGTGTGACCAAAGGCAATTCTTCTATTCCATTTGGCCATTTACAATCGATTGGATTTGTACGATAAGAAATTGTGACCGATTTAGTTCCGTGTTTATAGCATTGTACCGCAATATCCTCTGCCGAATAACTACTCCCAATCAATAAAATTTCTTTGCCTCTAAATGGATCAGCTCCACGGAAATCATGCGCATGCATTACATTTCCTGTATAATTCTCGATACCTTTAAAATAAGGCATATTTGGTGTAGAAAAATGCCCAGTTCCGACAATTAAATAATCGAAATACTCTTCGAACGTTTCATTTTTCTTTAAATCATCAAAAACAACGCGAAATTGTTTTTTATCCTCTACATAATCTACCCACCTTGCAACGGTATTAAACTGAATGTACTTTCGCGCATTACTTTGTTTAATTCTCCCTTCTATATAATCGAATAATACTTCTCTAGGTGGATAAGAAGATATTGTTTGCCCAAAGTGTTCAGAAAATGTATAATCTGCAAATTCTAAACATTCTTTTGGTCCATTCGACCATAAATATTTATACATACTGCCATGCAATGGCTCTCCGTATTTACCTACTCCTGTACGCCAAGTGTAGTTCCACATTCCTCCCCAGTTGTCTTGCTTCTCAAAACATTTAATTTCTGGAATTTTGTTACCTTTCTTTTCTTCTGACTCAAATGCTCTTAACATTGCCAAACCACTTGGTCCAGCCCCGATAATGCCTACTTTTAAACTCATGAATTGTTTTTAATTAAACTTATATGAACTACTCAACTATCATTCGATAGTAATTGATTTTTATGTCTGAAACGACCTGATATAGAAACAAACTTCTATAAAAACTGTGTAAAACAGAATAGAATGAGTAATCTAATGATTACAACATATAAAGAGATAGAAAACCTCTTGCTGAATAAATAAAATTTTATTCAAATTAAATTATTCTTCAATGTACTAAAATTATAGCAGATGGACAAATATTAATGAAACATAAAGCTAAGGGTAATTATATAGGCGTTCCCTTCGGTCGGGCTATCCGTTCCAATCTTTTGTAGAAGAAAATAAAAATGATTATAGGAAATACAATTCCTACAAAAGGATTTCCACTACTATCCCTAACGCGGGTTTTAAGTTCTGAGTTATAAGTTTTGAGTAATAAGTTATAAGATGTAAGATTTAAGGCTTACAAGAATAGAAGTAAAAGTTGAAATATCCCCTTGAGGGGATTATAGGGGTGTTTTGGAAGTTATGAGTAGTAAATTCTGAGTTAGTTGTAAAAAGGAAGCT
>NZ_JACAGF010000013.1:0-86505 GCF_030324345.1 Empedobacter sp. R750
AACTCGTTATAGTGTACTCAAACTCTTTTCTCTTCTTTTTATACTACAATTTAAGATTTTCAAATCTAAAGGAACTTGTTGGTCATATTCAGGAAATTCTTTCTTCGAATCAGAAATGTTAAGAATGGGAAAACAACCTATTCAATTGTCTCCAATTTTCAATGCAAGAAACACATATGTTGAGAAAGGAAAACAATATGTTCGCATGCACGGTGCAACAACTTTAGGTGACGGTGGTTCTTTCTATGATGTTTTGAATACAATCAAAAAATACGGAGCAGTTCCAACTGAAACTTACACAGGTTTAAATTACGGAACAAAAACAAATCAATTTGGTGAGATGGCTGCAATTCAAGAAGGAGTTTTGAAAGCGGTTGTTGCAAATCCAAATGGTAAATTAACTCCAAACTGGGAGAAAGCCTATACAGCTGTTTTGGATAGCTATTTAGGAGAATATCCAAAGGAATTCACGTATAACGGAAAAAAATACACACCACGTACATTTGCTGATCAAGTGGTAGGAATTAATCCAAACGATTATGTTGCGATTACATCTTTTAAAGATCACGACTATTACAAACCGTTTGTATTAGCGATTCCTGATAACTGGGCTTACGAATCTTTCTACAATGTTCCGATGACAGAGATGACTGATAACATTGATTATGCTTTGAAAAACGGATTTACAGTTGCTTGGGCAACAGATGTTTCTGAAAAAGGATTTAGCTGGAAAAATGGTGTGGCTTATGTACCAGAAGTTGATTTTGCAGATATGAATGCACAACAAAAAGCAGATATGTTCAAAGGTCCAAAACCAGAAAAAGTGATTACAGAAGATATGCGTCAAGCTGCTTTTGATGATTATCAAACGACTGATGATCACGGAATGCACATTGTTGGTATTGCAAAAGATCAAAACGGAAAAGATTACTACATTGTGAAAAACTCTTGGGGTTTAACTAACGATTACGAAGGATATCTTTATGTAACAAAAGCTTTTGTTCAGTACAAAACAACAAATATTTTAGTTCATAAAAACGGTGTTCAAAAACAAACGTTGAAAAAATTAGGAATTTAATTTCTGATACAATCATAATAAAAGCATTTCTTCGGAAATGCTTTTTTTGTTTAAAAACGAATATTTCAAATGGTTTGATGTACTTTTGCAGTCTAATTTTTAGTCAATAAATATGCCTCAAAATGTAACGATACGAATTTCTCCTACAGAAGCTGCAAACGAGAAAATTTTGAAACAACGTTTAGCATCTGCTGTTAAAACAAAACCGGAGAATATCAATGCTTACCAAATTATTCGTCGCTCATTAGATGCGCGAAGCCGAAATATTATTTCCCAATTACAAGTCAATGTTTTTGTAAATGAAGAATTTTCTGATGCTTTCGAGTTTCATCCAAATCTTCAAAATGTAGAAAATAAACACGAAGTTTATATTGCTGGTGCTGGTCCTGCTGGATTATTTGCTGCGTTAGAATTAATAGAACAAGGTCTGAAACCAATTATTATCGAGCGTGGTAAAAATGTTCGTGATCGTCGTCGTGATTTAGCTGCGATGAATAAAGAAGGAAAAGTAAATCCTGAATCTAACTATTGTTATGGTGAAGGTGGCGCTGGAACTTATTCGGACGGAAAATTATATACGCGTTCTACAAAACGTGGAAACATCCTGAAATCCTTGCAATGGTTTGTCCATTTCGGTGCAACAGAGCGTATTTTACAAGAAGCGCATCCACATATCGGAACGAATAAATTGCCTGGAATTATCGCCAACATGCGTGAAACGATTATTGAATGTGGTGGTGAAGTTTGGTTTGATACAAAACTAACAGATATTATCATCGAGAATAATCAAATCAAAGGAATTGAAATCAATCATGATAAAAAAATTAAAACTTCTTCTTTGATCTTAGCAACGGGACATTCGGCTCGTGATATTTTCAGAATGTTAGATGAAAAAAATGTTTTAATTGAAGCAAAACCTTTTGCATTGGGTGTTCGTGTAGAACATCACCAAAGTTTGATTGATTCTGCTCAATACCATTGTCCAATTGGAACGGAGCGTAATGAATTTCTACCTCCTGCCTCATATTCATTAGTTTCGCAAGAAGCAGGTCGCGGCGTTTTCTCTTTTTGCATGTGTCCTGGTGGAATTATCGCGCCCGCATCTACAGACGAAGGGGAATTGGTGGTAAATGGTTGGTCACCTTCCAAACGTGACGGTTTCTTTGCAAACTCGGGAATGGTTGTAACAGTTGATGAAAAAGATTTTGCTAAATATGGTTTTACTGGACCTTTGGCTGGAATGAAGTTTCAACAAATGGTCGAGCAAAAAGCGTGGCAAGTTGGTGGAGGTAAATTAAAAGCGCCTGCGCAACGAATGACCGATTTTGTTTCAGGAAAATTATCTAATTCATTAAATGATTGTTCTTATTTACCAGGTTTAACATCAGGTTTATTGAGCGAAGTTTTACCAAAAGAAGTTCATCAATCTTTAAAATTAGGTTTCCAAACATTTGGTAAAAAAATGAATGGTTACTATACTGAAAACGCAAATATTGTCGCAACAGAATCCAGAACTTCTTCGCCTGTTCGTATTCCAAGAAATGAAGAAACGTTAGAACATACGCAAGTTGCTGGTTTATTTCCTTGCGCTGAAGGAGCTGGTTACGCTGGTGGAATTATTTCTGCCGCAATGGACGGAGCAAAAGTTGCAATTGCTGTGAAGAATTTTATCGAAAAATAGTTTTATATTTAATACTCAAAATAAAATACGGATGTCAAGCTGAACTTGTTTCAGCTTCGCTTCTTTATAAATGATGAATCTAAAAAAAGTAAATAATTTCAAATTTTTATTGATTTCAGTAGTACTGATTTTGATTGGTTATTCAATCAACTTAATCGGTTGGAATATTGGAACAATTACAATTGTTTATTTTGGATTAGGTTTATTCTTTTTAGGAATTATTTCATTCATCATTTTACTATTTTTAGCTTTGATTAAAATTGTTAACAGAATTTAATGAATCTCTTAAAATCTATACTATTTGTTGGTTTAGGTGGCGCTTTTGGTAGTGTTGCAAGATTTTTAATTTCGTACGGAATCGGAAAATATTATTCACAACCTTTTCCATTTGCTACGTTTCTGACAAATGTTATCGGTTGTTTTTTGATTGGCGCTTTATATGGATATTCAATCAAAAATGGTTTAGGAAATACCTATTTCAATTTTTTACTGATAACAGGATTTTGTGGAGGTTTTACCACATTTTCTAGTTTTTCGTATGAAAATTTCAACTTAATTCAACAACAAAATTATATCACACCAATTATTTATATTTTTTCAAGTGTACTCATTGGATTAATCTTTACAATGATTGGTTTTAGATTAACGAAATAACTCTATATCGAAAATAGTTTTCTCTTATTCGTTTTAATGTGTTACTTTTAAGCAACTTAAAAAATTAATACATGAGGAAATCTATTTTGATCTGCGGAATCATTTTTGGTTCTGTATTTACTCACGCACAATTAAAAACAGTGAAAAAAACTGACAACAAAGGATATACCTACGAAATGGTAGAAAATGATCCTTCGAATACAAGAATTTATACGCTAAAAAATGGTTTGAAAATCTATTTGGCTCAATTGAAAGATGAACCAAGAATTCAAACTCATATTGCTGTAAAAACAGGTTCTAACAACGATCCAGAAGACAATACTGGTTTGGCTCACTACTTAGAACACATGGTTTTTAAAGGAACTTCTAAAATCGGAACTCAAAATTGGGCTGTTGAAAAACCTTTGATCCAACAAATTTCAGATTTATACGAACAACACAAAGCAGAAAAAGATCCTGCAAAAAAAGTTGAGATTTATAAAAAAATTGACCAAGTTTCGCAAGAAGCATCCAAATATGCTGTGGCAAACGAATACGATAAATTAATTTCGTCTTTGGGAGCATCAGGAACTAATGCACATACGTCTTTAGAGGAAACAATTTACCATAATAATATTCCAAATAACGAATTAGAAAAATGGTTAAAAGTAGAATCTGAGCGTTTTGGAGAATTAACTTTACGCCTTTTCCATACGGAGTTAGAAGCTGTTTACGAAGAATTTAATCGTGCGCAAGACAACGACGGACGTTTGGTTTTCTATAAGATGATGCAAACGTTATTCCCGAAATCGCATTACGGAACACAAACTACAATTGGAACTTCAGAACATTTGAAAAATCCATCAATGGTTGCCATTCATAATTATTTCAATAAATATTATGTAGCGAGCAATATGGCTGTGATGTTGATTGGTGATTTCGATTTTGATACAGCTGTTCCAATGATTGATAAATATTTCGGAAATTATGCTACAAAACCTGCTCCACAGCAATATGTAGCGAAAGAAGAACCGATAAAATCTATCGTAACAAGTGAAGTTTTTAGTCCATCTTCGGAGCGCGTTCAATTTGCTTATCGTTTTAATGGCGCAAATAGCGACGATGCAAAATATGTAACGTTAATTGATTATATCTTAAGCAATTCTACGGCTGGATTAATTGATTTAAATATCAATCAACAACAAAAAGCTTTAGGAGCTGGAAGTGGCGCTTCATTTTTCCGTGATTTGGGAATGCATTCTTTTTCGGGAACGCCAAAACAAGGTCAAAGTTTAGAAGAAGTTCGTGATTTGATTTTAGGTCAGATAGAAAATATCAAACAAGGAAAATTTGAAGATTGGATGATTGATGCCGTTGTAAATGATTTGAAAAAATCACGTTTACAATCGTGGGAAAATTCTCGTGCATTGGCAGCCAGCTTATATACTGCGTATATCAACGAAACGCCTTGGTCGAATGTGGTAAGTGAATACGACGATTTGTCTAAAATCACGAAACAACAATTGATGGATTTTGCGAAGAAAAATTACAATAATAATTATGTAATTGTTTACAAACGTCAAGGTGAAAACAAAGATTTGGTTCGTGTTTCTAATCCTGGAATTACGCCAATTCAATTGAATCGTGATGCTGAATCTCAATTCTACAAAGATTTCCAAAAAATTGAAACAAAAGATATTCAACCAGTTTTTGTTGATTTCAAAAAAGAATTGAACGAAAGTAAAGTTAGAAATACAGCGTTTACTTCGATCAAAAATAATACAAATGACCTAAGTTCTGTGTACTATATCTTGGATCTGGGCTCTGATCACAACAAAAAATTAGGTTTAGCAATCAATTATTTGAACTATTTAGGAACGTCTAAATATTCGCCAGAAGCGTTGAAAAAAGAGTTCTATAAATTAGGAGTTTCGTACAATGTAAATTCTGGAACAGACAGAAGTTTTGTTTATTTGACAGGTTTACAAAAGAATTTACCAGAAGGAATCAAGTTATTTGAACATTTATTGAATGATGCTGTTGCGAATCAACAATCGTATCAAGAATATGTAAAAACGATCTTGAAATCGAGAGAAAATTCAAAGAAAAATAAAAACGCAATTGCGGTTGCGCTTAATAATTATGCGCAATACGGAGAAAATAATCGTTTCAGAGATATTATTTCTGAAAAAGAATTGAATGCAATTAATCCGACTGAATTAACGCAATTAATTAAAAATGTATTGAATTACAAGCATCAAATTTTCTATTATGGAAATGATGAAGCTGCAACGAAAAAAGCATTAGAACAATATCACAATTTCGGAAAAGGATTAGATTATCCAGCGAAAAAAGATTTTCCACAACCTGTTACAGACGGAAAAGTTTATTTTGCTCCTTACGACATGGTGCAAGCGGAAATTAATTTCGTGGCAAGAGATAACAAATTTGACAAAAACTTGTTGACTTCTTCTGGAATTTTCAATGAATATTTTGGTGGAGGATTATCATCTATTGTTTTCCAAGAAATTCGTGAGTCAAAATCTTTGGCTTATTCTGCTCGTGCAAATTATGCAAATGCAGGTAAAAAAGATTTATACAACTACGTAAGAGCGAATATTGGTACGCAAGCAAATAAATTGCCACAAGCGGTTGCAGCGATGAGCGAATTGATGAATAATATGCCAAAAGCACCAAATCAATTTGAAAATTCGAAACAAGCTGCTTTAAAACAAATTGCTACAAAACGTTACACAAAATCTAATATTTTCTTCTATTGGTTGTCGTTACAAGATCGCGGTTTATCGTATGATATCAACAAAGATATTTATGCGCAAACATCAACTTTGACATTAGATCAGTTGAATGATTTCTTTAACAAACATATCAAAGGACAGAAATACAATGTAGGTTTAATAGGAAATAAAACAAACTTAGATTGGCCTTCTGTAGAGAAATTAGGACAAGTAAAAGAATTGACTTTAGAAGATTTATTCAATTATTAATCGGCTAAAATCATATCAATCAATAAACGCGTTTAGGAAATCCTATAACGCGTTTATCTTTTTAAAAACTAACCTATGAATGAATAATAATCATTCAAACACCAAATAGGGCTCAATTTCTTTAAACTTTTCTTCACTTATCCCGTAACATCTTTTCAACGTTTTTGCATCTTTAAAACTACCTCCCAACGAACGTTTAAAATTAAGAATCGTATTCGCTTGTTTCTCTGTAAAACCACGTTTCATCCAATCCTCATGACTCAAATTATTTGGATTAAACTTCTCTTTAACTTCAATTTTCTCAACTACTTTTTCCTCTATTTTTGGTTGCTCAACTTTTGGTTGCTCAGCTTTATAAATTACATTTTCAGGCAAATCAATATAAGATTCCATTTCTGCATATTTTTCGTCCGAAATCATATAACATTTTTTCAATTGTTCTTTCGATTTAAATTGTCCACCCAAAATATTTTTATATTTCAGAATTGAAGTCGCTTGTTTAGACGAAAAACCTATTTTTTGCCAATCATTTTCAGAAAAATTATTTGGATTAAATTTTACATATTCAATCTTTTTACCACTTTGTTTTTTCTCATTTTTTTCATCTTCCTTCGATTTTTCTGGTAACAAAATGTACGTTTTCATCTCCGCATATTTCACATCATCAATCACAAAACATTTCCTCAATTGCTCTTTCGACGTAAACTTTCCTCCAACAATCTGTTTATATTTCATGATTACTTCTGCCTGTTTTGGAGAAAAACCAAGTTTTTCCCAACCTTGTTGTGGCAAATCATTTGGATTGAAATTTTTATAAACGATTTTAGTTTTTGGTGATGAATAATCTATAAAACTCGATTTAGATTGTTCTGGTAAAAGAACAAAAGGAGCTAATTCCTTGTACTTTTCTTCATCGATAACATAGCATTTCTTAAGCTGTTCTTTCGATGTAAATTCTCCACCAACAATTCCTTTATATTTCAAAATAACTTCGGCTTGACGTTCCGAAAATCCTAAATTCATCCAATCTTCTAAAGACAAATCATTTGGATTAAAAGGTTTGATTGAATCTTTTATTTGCTTTTTTGAAGTTGAATTAAATGGATAATTCTTCGGAGTTGTTTGATAATTTGCAAGCAAGGCTTTATCCGATTCTGTTAACTGATATGTTTCTTTTTCAACTGAAATATGTTGAAAAATTTCAAATAACAAAATCAGAACAAATAATAAATACAAGCCAAATCGTTGCGATTTATTCAGGTAAAAAGTAGATTTTTTTAAATATTTCATCTTGGTTGAAAAAGAGGTGAAAATAAAATCCTTATCACACACTCACCGTATCGAAAAACGATATAACCATCAAATATTTAACAAGTTATGAAGTATAAAATTAATAATAGGTTTTAAGTATTTGTAAATATTTTTTACAAATCAAAAACAGATTTTCGTTTGATGACAAAACAATCTTTTACCCAAAAAAAGAATAACATAATAAAATAACCAACAAATGTTAAACCAAAAGTAGCGAAGGTTAAATAGATGAAAATCAAACGTAATTTTGCAACACGAATTCCCAATTTATCAGCAAATCGCGAAATCACATTGAACCATTCTGTTTCGGTAAAATTCCTTATTTGATCTTTCATTTAACGTAAAATTTGTTGTCCGATAGCGCAATTTAAACATTTTTTTTCGGAGCAATATCTTTTTTTGAGCTGAATTAATTGTTGCGAATCTTTTGCCGATTTATTTTCGAAACCAATTCGTTCAAATTCATCTAAAATCGAGTTATTTTCTGCTTCCATTTCATTCAATAAATCCAAATAAAAATCAATTTCCACCTCATCTTTTTGTCGCTCGAATGCATAACGAATCGGAATAATAGAATTGATGAGCAAATTATTTATTTTATCTTTTGAAAGATTTTTAAGCTGAAATTTCGATTCATTTTTGAATGTATAATGCGTTTCCCAAAAAGGATTTAGTTTAAGTTTATCGAAAATTTTATAAAATTCTTTCAAATTTTTGGGCTGAATAATTTCCGAAAACAAACTTTGATAATTCACATAAATCGATGCGAATTGTGCCAAACGAATCGTTGGAAAACCAATTGGTCGCATTTTCGAAAATCGAAACAAACTATTTTCAATTGGTTGTAATTGATATTTATTTTTCAGGAATTGATATTCGTTTTTTAATTGCTTAGAATAATCATTCTCATAGTTTTCTTCTAAAAAACTGGCTTGTCCAAAAAACAAGGCTTCAACTTTTTGGGCATTAAATTGTATTTTTTGCAAAACTTTGAACGGAAAAGAATTTGCCCAAATCTCAAAAGTTTCTACATTAACTTTTAATCCAAAATTCTTTGCCAAACTTTTGAACAATGTTTCTTCCCAATTGGAATTATTGTGTTCTAAAATTTGTACAATATCGTTTGTTTTTTCTTCGAAACGTTCGATTAAAATTCGTTCAAACCAAAAAGAAAATTGCTTCAAATCAATTGAATCTAAAAATTCTTCACAATAAATTTTATCCAACTTAGAATTAATAATTTTTTGATAATTAAAAACAATTTCCGGTTTTACAAAATCTTGTAAAATCAAAGTTTGTACATTACGTTGACGCAAAATATCAACTTCACAATCGTGATTCCATACAACATGCAAAATCACATTTTGATACGATAAATCATTTGAATGTTGATGAAAATTCCAATCCGAAGAATTGACATGCATTTCGACACTTCCAATCCACAATTTATCGCCAATGATGATTTCTGCTTCCAAAAAATCTGGCCCAGCATGATGGTTTAACTTTCCAACTTTCACAATTTCAATGAAATCTCCATGAAAAGTTTGTAAGCTTTGATGTGAAAATTGATTCAGTTTCCAAATATGATGTAGAAAAATTTCTTTCATAGACAAAAGTTAATCAATGAATTAGAAAAAATTATTAAAATAAATACTTATTTTTTTAAAATTAATTAAACGTTTGTTTAACCTTGCGCGTTCAATTTTTATAAGATGGAATTAAGTGAGAAGCAAATAGAAATTTTGGGCGCGGCTGAACGAGTTTTTGGAAGACGAGGAATTGATGCTGCAAGTGTTCGAGAAATTGCAAAAGAAGCAAACATTAACATTGCGATGATTAGCTATTATTTTGGATCAAAAGATAAATTGGTCGAGAATTTATTTAGTTGGCGTATCACAACTTTCAATGAATCATTGGCCTCAATTTCACAAAATTCTACACTTTCTCCATTTGAAAAGTTACAGTCAATCCTAAAAGCTTATTTGAATAGAATTTTGGATAAACCTGAATTTCATCGAATTATGGCAAGAGAATATTCGAAAAGAGATTCAATTTTAGAAATTGATTGTAAAGTCAATGACTTAAAAACAAAAAATTTAGAATATATCACAAATATTATTAGTGAAGGATATTCTGAAGGCGTTTTTAAAAGAAAAGCTCCTGCCGAAGCTGTTGTAATGGTAGTTATTGGTGGAACATCTTATTTGATTTTGAACGAAAAAACATATATGAAACAATGGGGATTATCTTCTCATGAAGAGTTTACAGAACATATTCACGAAGAATATTACCCTTATTTAATAGATTCTTTAAAAGCAATTTTACTATACGATGAAAAATAAAATTTTCTTACCGATTTGTTTAGTTGTTGCTACTTTCGCTCATGCGCAGGAAACCAACGTTTCTTTGTAGGAAGTTATTCAACAAAGTTTGCAGAACAACAAATCTGTGAAAGTTGCCGAAGCTGCCAAAAATACAAGTGAGTATAAAGTACAAAGCGCTAAAAACAATCGTTTACCAGACATTTCGTTGAGTGGACAATACATGCATTTGTTTACGACAACAAATGTAGACATCAAACTTCCGATGCAATCTTCTGGTGGAGGAATGGGAGTTGAACCAAATCAATTATTATTAGGACAAGCAAGTGCTTCTGTTCCTGTTTTTGCTGGATTTAAAATTAAAAATGCAATCAAAAGCAGTGAATTGATGGTTGATTTATCAAACTTACAAATCGAAGCAACAAAAGAAAATGTAGTTTGGCAAGCTATTAATTTATATTTTGGATTGTACAAAACGCAACGTTCTATCGATGTTTTGAATGAAAACTTGGTGAGAGCAAATCAACGTGTGAAAGATTTTCAGAACTTTTTGGATAACGGAATCATCGCAAGAAATGATTTGTTGAGAGCTAAATTACAAGCATCGAATGTACAAGTTGCAATTGATGAAGCTGAAACACAATACAAAAACATCAATTACCGATTGAATTTATTGACTGGACAAGACGAAACTAAAATCGTTCATGTTGATAATGTAGAAACTTTGAAAACTATCAATCAAAATTCTCAAGATTACGTCAATCGTACAGATGTGAAATCATATGATGTGAAAAATCAAATCGCTGATAGTCAAATCAAAATCGCAAAAGCAGCTTATTACCCTCAATTAGCGGTTTCTACTGGTTATGTTGCAATGGATATTGACAAAGTTGCCTCTGTTACAAATGCGACAAATGTTGGTGTTGGATTGAAATATGATTTGTCTTCTTTGTATAAAAATAAAGCAGAAGTTGAAATTGCAAAAGCTCAAAAATTAGAAAATGAGATGCAAAAAGAAACGACAATTGATAAAGCGAAAGTTGAAATGAACGAAGCTTTTCAAAAGTATGATTTAGCAAAAAAGAAAAATAATGTTTACAAAGAAGCTGTAGAACAAGCGAACGAAAACTACAGAATTGTAAAAGATAAAAATGACAACGGATTGGCTGATACAGACGATTTATTAGAAGCAGATGTACAACAATTACAAGCAAAAATCAATCAAGTTGTGGGAGATGCTGACGAACAATTAGCGATCTACGAATATTACTATACTACAGGAATTTTATTAGAAAACGTACAATAACACCTCTCGATATGGAAGAAAATAATCAAGAAAAGAAAAAAATAAATTCAAAATTTATCATCGTTTTAGGAGCATTAATCATCCTTGGAGGTGGATATGGAGTTTATAAATATTTACACGGACAAGCGCACGAAATTACTGATGATGCGCAAATTGAATCAAAAATAACACCTGTTATCCCTAAAGTTTCAGGATACATTCAGAAGATCTTAGTAGAAGATAACCAAATGGTTCACAAAGGTGATACATTAGTTGTTTTGGACGGATCTGAATTTGCCTTGAAATTACAACAATCGCAAGATGCTTTATTACAAGCAGAAGGTCAATTAGGTGTTGCTCACGCAGGCGTTTCTCAAGCTGGTGCAGCAATTGGAGTAACAGAAGCTGGTGCAGTTGCAGCAAATACTACAATCGAAACAGCTCAAGCAAGTGTTAATACAGCTCAAGCAAATGTAGAAGCAGCAAAAGTACAAGTTTGGAGAACGAAAAATGATTTTGATCGTTACAATAAATTATACCAAAATCAATCGATCACAAAACAACAATACGAACAAGCTTTAGCAGCAAAAGAAACAGCTGAAAAACAATTGCGAATTGTACAAGAACAATTAGGTGTTTCTCGTGCTCAATTAGCTTCTACTGCAAAACAAGCACAAGCTACTGCAAAACAAGTGAACACTTCGAAAGCACAAGCTGATGCTTCGAAAGCACAAATTAAAGTTGCAGAAGCAGCAATTGGTCAAAGCAAAACAAACATCGATAATGCAAAATTATATTTGTCTTATACGTATGTAATTGCGGCTGAAGATGGACAAGTTTCTAAAATTAATTTACAACCAGGACAATTGGTTCAAGCTGGTCAATCTTTGTTTAATATTGTGACTACAAATAATATTTGGGTTGTGGCAAATTACAAAGAAACTCAATTAGAAAAAATTAGAGAAGGACAAGAAGCCATCATCAAAGTAGATGCATATCCAAACCACGAATTTAAAGCGAAAGTAACGTCTTTATCACCTGCAACTGGTGCTAAATTTGCGTTATTACCTCCAGATAATGCGTCTGGTAACTTCGTAAAAACAGTTCAACGTCTTCCTATCAAAATCGAATTTATCGATCAAAAAGACGAAATGTTGAAAATGATTCGTCCAGGTATGAACGTGGAAGCTGATATTCTTTTAAAATCGAATACTTCTGCAAAGTAATAACACCTATTCAGAAAAATTATGGAAGAAAATAATTTAGTTGAATATGGTGCAAGACGTGTAATCATCACCATTACCGCCATCATGTGTGCATTGTTAGAAATTGTTGATACAACAATTGTTAACGTTGCAATGAACGACATGAAAGGTAGTTTGGGTGTCTCTTTAACTGATATTGCGTGGGTGGTTACCGCTTACGCAATTGCCAACGTAATTGTAGTGCCGATGACCAGCTGGTTGTCGCAACAATTTGGACGACGCAATTATTTTGCGGCTTCGATTATCATTTTTACAGTTGCCTCATTTCTTTGTGGAAATGCAACAACATTGTGGGAAATTATCTTGTTCCGATTTATTCAAGGACTTGGTGGTGGTGCGCTATTGGTAACTTCGCAAACCATCATTACCGAAAGTTATCCACCCGAAAAACGTGGTTTAGCGCAAGCAATCTACGGAATGGGAGTTATCGTTGGTCCTACGCTTGGTCCGCCTTTGGGAGGTTATATTATTGATAATTGGTCTTGGCCATATATATTTTACATCAATATTCCGATCGGGATTATTGCCGTATTGTTAACGATATCATTTGTTCGCAGTCCAAAATATGCAGAGAAATCAAAACTAAGTCAAGTCGATTTCTTGGGAATTATTTTGTTAGCCATTGCAGTAGGATCGTTACAATATGTATTAGAACATGGACAACAAGACGACTGGTTCTCAGATTCGACAATTGTAACCTTGAGTATTGCAAGTTTCTTCGGATTCATTTTATTTGTTTGGCGAGAATTAGTTTTCAAACATCCGATTGTAAATTTACGTGTACTGAAAGATAGCAACTTGGCAGTTGGTACTATTTTATCCTTCATCTTAGGATTTGGATTATATGGATCGACATTCGTTATTCCAATTTATACACAATCAATCTTAGGATGGACAGCTACTGATGCAGGTTTATTATTAATTCCTTCATCGTTGATGACTGCTTTCATGATGCCAATCATCGCAACAATGTTACAAAAAGGTGTACCACCAAAATATATGGTTGCAGGAGGATTCTTTATCTTTTTCTGTTACAGTTTTTGGTCATACAAAATCTTAACACCAGACACAGGTTCCGAACATTTCTTCTGGCCATTAATTGTACGTGGAGTTGGATTAGGATTATTATTCGTACCCGTTACCACACTTTCACTTTCTAGCTTGAAAGGGCAACAAATTGGTGAAGGAGCTGCCTTTACAGGTATGATGCGTCAGTTAGGAGGATCTTTTGGTATCGCGATTATTACAACATTTATTTCTCGTTGGACAGTTGGACACCGAACAAATTTAGTTTCGCATCTTGATACATCCGATTTTGATGTACAAAAACATATTCAGAATTTACAAATGAGCTTCGTGAGCAAAGGTTTTGCCCCAAATGAAGCATTAAATAAAGCCTACAACCTACTCGATTTACAAGTTACCAAACAAGCAACTGTATTAACGTACATGGACGTTTTCTTGTATTTGGGTGTAGTTTTCCTAATCTGTATTCCGTTTATTTTGTTCTTTATCAAAAAAGGAGCAGGTAAAGTAATCAGTGCAGGACATTAATCAGAATAATTATTTTTAGTATTTCAGGTTTTTTATAAATGTAAAATCCATCTCAGTTCTTGAGATGGATTTTTTTGTTGTTGCATATAATCTAGATTTTGAATAAAACTTCGTCGGTTCGAGTGATTTTTAGAAATACATAAAATTGTATCGAAACCTAAATTCTACACTCCCCTACCCCCTCTTAAGAGGGGAATATTATCCCCTTGAGGGGATTATAGGGGTGTTTAAAATATCTTAATTTGGATTATCTCCTTTATTTGTAAGCAGCGCACTATTCTTTGCCGCTTTCACAATCTCATTCAAATCGTGGTACAATTTTGTCCAATCAGGCACATCTTTCATTGCTGTAATTAGATTGAGGTAAGATCGCAGCACTTGTTCCAATTCTTTTCGAGTAGATGTTGCACTCGATAATTGACGAAGATCTGCATTAGCTTCGGCTTGTTCTGCAAAAATAACTTCAAATGCTTGATGCTTTGTTTTCAAATCGTCAAAAGCTGTTGCAAGCGCTAAATTTGTAAGACGTTGTGTATTCTCAGGCTTTTCTAATTCTTCGATAAGCTTCTTCAATTGAGCTGTTTCAGCAGAATAGCTCATCAAATCAAGACTTAACCCAAAAGTTCTGAACACACCATACAAAACCTCCGCATCCTGATAATTTGCAACAGAAGTCAATTTGCGGTAACCATTCAGGAAAGCCTTCATGTTACTAAATGCAACATCTCGCTCTTTATCTGCTTCGGCAACATGTTTCCCTTTCCCGCTATAGGTCTGCTTTGTATAAACAGTATCGTATCTGTTATAAGAAGTTTCCAAAGCCAAAAGTAAAGGATGATTTTCTATAATTTTATAATTCCCCGTTTTAGAAGAATTAATTAATCTTTGCGCTAATGTCGCCAGATTTTTTGTAGATAATTTTGATAAATTCACTTTCATAATAGGTAGATTAAGTATTTATAATTCATTTAATTTTAATGTTTTATAAATATAATCAATAAATCTTATAATTATTAATGAGAAAACATTACAAACAGATTTATTTGTAATAAAATCTTCTTAGCAAACATTACAAACACACCTATTTGTAATAAAATCTTCTTGGCAATCATTACAAACACACCTGTTTGCAATTAAATCTTCTTGGCAATCATTACAAACAGACTTGTTTATAATAAAATTTTCTTGACAAACATTATAAACAAACTTGTTTGTAATAAAATCTTCTTGTATTAATTAAGAAAACAAAAACAACTCATTAACTATTATTGTTATATTTAATTATATTTGCGAAAATTAAACGAAATACTGACGTATTTTTTACGAAACTTGATTATGTTTTATTTCGTAAAAAACAATATTAGCCACAATAAAAAACTATATAAAAGTGAAAAAATTCAAATCTTTTTTTAATAACTATATTCTCAAAGGATTATTTTGGATAATTATTTTTGGAGTAATTTCATTATTAATAATATTCTTCTACCAGCAAAATTTAAATACAAGTACATATAAATCTTGGATTGATGGTATCATCAGTGGTGTTGTAACAGCTATAATTTTATTTATAATCCAAGTTTTATGGAAAAAAAACTTATTAGTCTTTATTGAAAATTTATTATATCAGGATGTAAAAATAGAAGGAGAATGGAATGGCTTTATTGTTCCATTTATTGGTTTAGACGAACTTGACAAAATGCAAAAAGAATTAGCTTGGAGTAGATTTAAAGAGATGAGAAAAAAAAATTCTTTTAAATCAGAAGAATCTTTAAAACCGGAATCCAAAGATAATGAAACTAATCCGATGACAACTTCAGCAACAATATATGATGAAAAAACAGGTAAAGAAGAAAAAGTTGAAGCTGAAATTATCTATGACAAAAAAAACAATTCTTCAAACCAATCAACAAAAGAAAGATCTTTTATATCAATTTCAGCAAAACCAATTGTAGTAAGAGCTGAACTAAAGAGAAATGGACATAAAATTACTGGAAAAATAATTGAAATTGGTGGTGCAAGCGATATTCATACATATGAAGTAAATGGCACCTTTAAAAATCTAATTTTAACTGCGAGTTATGAATCGTCTAGTGAAAATCATATTGATAGAGGAGCTTTATCACTTATGCTTATACAGAATGGAAACCTATTAGAAGGATTTTTCTCTTCATACAATGATAATGATCACTGTATGAGTCCTATGAAATGTTATCTCTATAAAAGAAGCAGTAGAACCAATGATATTTAATTGTACTGTGCGCCAAAATAACAACTTCAACTAAATAAGTAATCCTTGTCAAGATTTAAAACCTTGACAAGGTGGTTATTTTCTAACCATTAATAGCTCTAAAAAAAGCTTCTAATTTCTTTTCGTCTAATTTTCCATCAGTTCGTACACCGCTACAAATATCTACACCAAAAGGTTGAACAGCGTCAATCGCTTCACGAACATTATCAGGGTTAAGACCTCCAGCCAAAAATAAAGGAATGTTAATTTCTTCTCTAATTTTTTTGCTAATCACCCAATTGTGTGTGCGTCCAGTTCCGCCCAATTCTTTTACTTTCAAATTAGGATTTCCACTATCCAACAAAATTGCATCTACAAACTGAGATTTTTCTACTGCTTCTTTTACCGAATTTTCATCAATCACATGAATCACTTGTACCAACTTTACCCAAGGTAATTCGTTTCTCAAAATTTGATATTCTTCGTTTTTCAGCTCATCAACCAACTGAATTGTATTCGTATAAACTTTTTTATAATGTTGAATAATTGCTTCTGCAGTTGTTTCACTTGTTAATAAAAACGAAGCCAATGTTGGTGGAATAGTTTTAGTTATATCTTTGATTAAATCATCACCGATTACTCCAGGTCCGCTTGGCATATTACCCACCAAACCTAATCCATTAGCTCCATATTTTATTGCTTGTTGTGCTTCTTCTTTACTACTAATACAACAAATTTTAACTCTTGTTTTCATCATTTGTTTTGATTTTAATATTATAAATATATAAAAAAACACCTCAATTTATTGAAGTGTTTTGTATGTTTAAGATTTAGAATTGATTTTAGAAATCTTCTTCCGAACCTTTTAATTTTTCTGCATTTTCTGCCATTTTCAATGCATCAATCATTTCTTGAATATCTCCATTCATAAAGTTATCCAAATTATAAATTGATTTATTGATACGGTGATCTGTTACACGTCCTTGCGGATAGTTGTATGTACGAATTTTAGCCGAACGGTCACCAGTAGAAACTAACGATTTACGCTGAGCAGAACGTTCTGAATGTTTTTTCTCAAACTCAATTTCATACAATTTTGTACGTAATAATTGTAAGGCTTTTTCACGGTTCTTGTGTTGAGAACGCGCTTCTTGACAAACAATTACAATTCCAGAAGGTTTGTGCGTTAATTGAACTTTTGTTTCAACTTTATTTACATTTTGCCCTCCCGCACCAGACGAACGTGCTGTTTGATACTCCAAATCTGCTGGATTAATCACTACATCCACCTCCTCTGCTTCTGGTAAAACCGCAACTGTAATCGCCGATGTATGCACACGCCCTTGCGATTCTGTTTCAGGAACACGTTGTACACGGTGAACACCCGATTCGTATTTCATCGTTCCATACACTGCATTTCCTTCTACTTGCATCACCAACTCTTTGTATCCTTTTCCAGATGCTTCAGAAGTATTTAAGACTTCGTGTTTCCATCCTTTTTCTTTGAAATACATCGAATACATGCGGTAAATGTCTTCTACGAAAATCGCTGCTTCATCTCCTCCTGTACCAGAACGTAACTCGACAATGATGTTTTTCTCATCTTCTGGATCTTTTGGAATCAACATCATTTTGATTTCTTCCTCTAAAGGTGGAATCGCATTGATTGCTTCGTCTTTTTCTATTTTAGCTAACTCAACCATTTCTGCATCAGAACCATCTTGAATAATTTCGTCTGCTTCCTCAATTACATTGATTAAGTTTTCGTATTGTTTTTGCATTTCAACAAAGTCTTTCAAATCAGAATATTCTTTGTTTAATTTCGCATAACGAGCTTGATCTGTTACGATATCTGGTTGGATGATTAAATCTGCTACCTCATCGAAACGTTGTTTGATTGCTCTTAATTTATCTAATAGACCTAAATCTGCCATATACTTTTATTGGATTGCAAAGATACAATAACTCAAGGGATTCAGAAAATTTGAATAAAAAAAACCGATGATTTCTCATCGGTTTTGTGATTTATTAGTTGTTATATAATTATTTTTTAATAATCTTTTTTACAACTTTAGTTGTTCCATCGTTAATTTTTAAAACATATACTCCTTTTGGTAAAGAAGAAATGTTGTAAGAATCTGCATAATCAAATGATTGTACTTTTTTACCAACCATATCATATAATTCAATTGTAACGTTCGCTTTATTTAAAGTTGTACCTAAATCAATTTTAAAAGAATCTTCAACTGGATTAGGATAAACGTTAGTAACTTGTTTTGTATTAATGTCAGAAGTAGCTAATGATGAATTACCTGAAACACTAAAATCATCAAGAATAAATCCAAATTGATCATTTGAAACACATTGAATAGCTACATAAATTTCTTTCCCATTGTAAGCTGATAAATCATATGAATATTCCGCATATTCAATATCATAATCAATTACTTCACTTTTTAATTTAGTAAAACTTGTTGTATTTGTATCAGTAGTCGAAATTAATACATTAAATTCTTCCATTCCATATTCTTCATCTCCTGCTTTTGCATAAAACTTAAGAACGTTATCAGAAACAGCTAATTTAATTTTAGGAGAGATTAGCCAATCATTATTTTTAGGTTTTGTAGCGGCAAAACTAACCATAGCTTTTTCTCCAGTTCTAGCAGTCCAATCACTTCCTGTTGAAGGAGTTATAACCGGAGTAGTTTTAGTTGAATTAAACACAATATAAGCCATTTGTTTTCCCGAATTAGCAAAAGTAATGCCATTGAAACCATATGTTGTTGACTTATCTCCATCAACTAACGACCAATCACCTATTTTACCTGTATTTACAGTAGAAGTTATACCTCCTACAGAAAAATCAGTATAAGTCTCAAAAGAATCTTCAAAAATAGTTGAAATTTGTGCATTTGCAGAAACTGCTGCAATCGTTAATAAAGAAAATAATTTTTTTTTCATAAGTAATTCATTTTAAATGTTAATATTCAACAAACTTAAAAAAAATATCTTTAAACAACAACATTATAGTGTTAAAAAGTATTTTTTATAATTATTCAAAATAATTACTTTATAAATTATTGGAATAAAAAAAACCGATGATTTCTCATCGGTTTTGTGATTTATTGTTAAAAATATTATCTCGTAAATAATAATTCTCTGTATTTTGTTAAAACCCAGAATTCGTTATCAACCATTAATTCTAACTTATCAGCGTGGTAACGAATTTCATCATAATATGGTTTTACTTTGTCACAATAAGCATGTGCTCTTTCTTCTAAAGATTCAACCACATTTGCCTCTTTACGTGCATCCATCATTAAGTGCAATTTTGCGTTTAATTCGTTTACATGCATCGAAATTTTCTTCAAAATGATTAATTGTTCGCCTGCATATTCTTCATAATCATCTCCAAAAATATCTTTGAATCCTTTAATGTTTTTGATCAATATGTTTTGATATTTGAAAGCTGTCGGAATAATATGATTTCTCACAATATCACCTAAAACACGACCTTCAATCTGAATTTTTTTGATGTAATCTTCTAATTCGATTTCGTAACGCGCTTCAACTTCTGTGTTGTTCATTACATTAAGTTCAGAAAATAAATCCAACGATTTTTGAGAAACTTTTGCTTTTAAAGCAGATGGAGTTGTCTTGTGATTTGACAATCCTCTACGAGCCGCTTCTTCTTCCCATTCTTTGCTGTATCCGTCACCTTCGAATAATATATTCTTTGTTTCTTTAATATATTCACGTAAAACATTGAAAATTGCTTCGTCTTTTTTCAAACCTGTTTCAATCAACGCATCAACTTCTTTTTTGAAATCGATCAATTGTTTTGCTACAATTGCATTCAACGTTGTCATTGCATTTGCACAGTTTGCAGTCGATCCTACAGCGCGGAACTCGAATTTATTTCCTGTAAAAGCAAATGGAGAAGTTCTGTTTCTATCTGTATTGTCTAATAAAACATCTGGAATTTTACCTACAACGTTTAATTTTAAATCAGTTTTTTCTTCAGGAGATAATTTCCCTGTCGAAACACCTTCTAATTCTTCCAATACTTTTGTCAATTGTTGACCAATAAAGATCGAAATAATTGCTGGTGGCGCTTCATTCGCACCTAAACGATGGTCATTAGAAGCCGAAGCGATAGAAGCACGTAACAATTCCTCGTAAATTGAAACCGCTTTGATGGTATTAATAAAGAACGTTAAAAACTGTAAATTGCTGTTTGGTGTTTTTCCTGGTGCTAATAAATTTACTCCAGTATCTGTTGCTAACGACCAGTTATTGTGTTTTCCTGATCCGTTAACTCCTTTGAATGGTTTTTCGTGAAATAATACTTTAAAATGATGACGCTCACCTACTTTTTGCATCACATCCATTAACAATGAATTGTGATCAACTGCTAAATTCGTTTCTTCAAAAATTGGCGCTAACTCAAATTGATTTGGAGCAACTTCATTGTGACGAGTTTTTACAGGAATTCCCAACAACATACATTCATTCTCCAAATCGCGCATATAATTTAAAACACGCGTAGGAATCGAACCAAAATAATGATCTTCTAATTGTTGACCTTTTGCCGAAACATGTCCTAACAACGTTCTACCAGTTTGTAAAATATCTGGACGAGAAGCCGCTAAAGCATCATCAATCAAGAAATATTCTTGTTCCCAGCCTAAAGTCGGCGTTACTTTCTTCACGTTTTTATCGAAAAACTTCGCCACTTCTGTAGCTGATTCATCAATTGATAAAAGTGCTCTTAATAAAGGCGCTTTGTTATCTAAAGCTTCTCCTGTATATGAAACAAATACTGTCGGAATACATAATGTTGTTCCGAAAATAAATGCTGGAGAAGTTGGATCCCAAGCTGTATATCCACGCGCTTCGAATGTATTACGAATTCCTCCATTTGGAAATGAAGACGCGTCTGGTTCTTGTTGAACTAATAATGATCCACTGAATTTTTCTACAGGATCACTTCCGTCAAATGAAGTTTCGAAAAATGCATCATGTTTCTCTGCTGTTGTTCCCGTTAATGGCTGAAACCAGTGTGTATAGTGTGTTACACCTTTGCTCATCGCCCATTCTTTCATTCCTAAAGCAACAAAATCTGCCATTTTACGGTCGATTTTTGTACCATAATCCATTGCAGAACGAACGGCTTTATATGCTTCTGAAGTTAAATGTTGACGCATTGCTTTATCATTGAAAACATTGCTTCCAAAAATTTCTGATTTTTTACCTATTTCAGGAACAGCTACCGGTTTGCGATTGCTTGCGGCTTTTAAAGCTTCAAAACGAAATGATGTCATAAAAAAATAATTTGTGTTGTTTTATGGTACAAAAATAAATAAAAATTAAAAACAAAATAAAAATACCCCCTTTTTTTTAGGGGTCTAATTAAAATTTAACCATAAATAAATCTCACACCCCTATGTTTTGGTTAAAATAATTTAAAAATCAATCTAAAATTAATTTTTATTTAACATTCGAATAATTCTTGGAATGATAATTCGAAAAAATCAGCGTAATTATACAAATTATATGAATAGAAGATTTTAGTAATGTTGTTTAAACTTATTTTAAGCGCATAGATACATAGAAATAGATAAGTTAGATTAGAAATTAATCGTTCTTTATCTTCGATAAAAACGATTCGTACATCTAATATTATTTATGGACTAAAAAAGCTATATATCTATGTGGTGATTTTAAGTATAAATTTAATGAAACGAAAAAAGCAGTTTCAATTGCTTGAAACTGCTTTTAGACACTCATAATATAAAAAGTTTTTGGTCTATCTGAAACGGTCTACTGATTTTACAAGATCATCATCCTTCTTAATCAAACGATTGGCAATTGACAGAAGCACAATCGAAGCTAAAGGAACTAATGCCCAAATACCTTTCTCAGAATTTCCTTCTCCAGGTAATGTTAATAGACAATATACAAAAGAACCAATTAATAAAACATTCAAAATAATGTTTAACCATCCTAAGCTAATTTGTAACTTACGTTTTTTGAAAAACATAATGGTTAAAAATGAAATTAAAGCTGATGAGAAAAAGGCTAACGAAAAAATGTAATCTCCTTTCTCCGGATTTTGTAACCAATTTAATGGAATATCAAACAGCTTATCAAAATTCATGGCGAATATACTCGAAATTATTCCACTTAAGAATAAATATATACTTTGCTTTCTTTGAATCATTTCTTAAATTTCGAATACAAATGTAAAAAAACTTTTTGAGTTTTTATAATTATTCGTACTATTGCATTAATAAATCTCAAATTTATACGCTTTATAACAATTCTATTGTTATGATTCCCAATTACTTTATTGAATAAAAAAATATAAACACATTAATACCTTCATTATAGGATTATGTTTGATATCGAAGAATTAAAATCATTCAAATTACCAGATTTACAACAAGTTGCAGAGCAACTGAAAATCGATGGGTATAAGAAATTAAAAAAAGGCGAATTGTTAGACGCTGTTTTAGGTTTTATCAACAACCAACCAAAGGTTGAGGAAAAAGTTGAAGCTAAAGCAGATACAAAACCTGCCAAAAAAGATAAAGCTGAAAATCTACCTGCAGAAGAAAAGAAACCGAAACGCAAACGAGTTCAGAATTCGGAAGGAGAAGTTCAACAAAAAGAGGCTGTTGTAGAAGAAGTAAAAACTGAAAAAGTTGAAAATACTTCTCCCGAAACAGAAAAAAAAGAAGAAAATAATCCTCGCGTTAATAAATTTCAGGAACGTGCGAACAAAAGCCAAGATCTGAAAAAGAATAACCAAAATAATCAGAATCAGAAGAAAAATAATCAATCTGATAATCGTAATCAAAACGATCAATCTCAACAAAATAATCATCACAACAATCAAAATCAAAAAAATAAATATCGCGCTGCGAATTATGAATTTGATGGAATTATTGAAACTGAAGGTGTTTTAGAGATTTTACCAGATAATAATTATGGTTTTTTACGTTCATCTGATTTTAATTATTTGTCTTCACCTGATGATGTGTATGTTTCGCAATCTCAAATTAGATTATTTGGATTAAAAACGGGAGATACAATTACAGGAGAAGTTCGTCCTCCAAAAGAAGGTGAAAAATATTTTCCTTTAATCAAAATCAAAGAAATCAACGGTCGTACGCCAGATTATGTACGTGATCGTATCGCTTTTGAGCATTTAACTCCTCTTTTCCCTAACGAGAAATTCAATTTAAGTAATTCTAAATCTTTATCAAATCGCGTGATTGACTTATTTACACCAATAGGTAAGGGTCAACGTGGAATGATTGTAGCGCCACCAAAAACGGGTAAAACAACGTTATTGAAAGATATTGCGAATGGAATTGCACAAAATCATCCAGAAGTTTATTTGATTGTTTTATTAATCGATGAGCGTCCGGAAGAGGTAACAGATATGAAGCGTTCGGTAAACGGAGAGGTTATTGCGTCGACGTTTGATGAAGAAGCAAATCGCCATGTAAAAGTTGCGAATATCGTTTTAGAGAAAGCAAAACGTATGGTAGAATGTGGACATGATGTGGTGATTCTTTTAGATTCTATTACACGTTTGGCACGTGCTTACAATACTGTTTCTCCAGCTTCTGGTAAAGTATTATCTGGTGGTGTTGATGCAAATGCATTACACAAACCAAAACGTTTCTTTGGAGCGGCTCGTAACATCGAAAATGGAGGTTCTTTAACAATTATTGCAACTGCTTTGATTGATACAGGTTCTAAGATGGATGAAGTTATTTTCGAGGAATTTAAAGGAACAGGAAACATGGAATTACAATTGGATCGTAAGATTTCGAATAAACGTATTTTCCCTGCGATTGATTTGGTAAGTTCTTCTACGCGTAAAGATGATTTGTTATTAGACGACAAAACACAACAATTAATGTGGGTTCTTCGCAACCATTTATCGGATATGAATCCTGTAGAAGCGATGGAATTCTTACACGATCGTATCAAACATACGCGCTCTAACGAAGAGTTTTTAATCTCTATGAATAAGTAATTTATTACAACTTATAATTTCAAAAACCATCTAAAGTTATTTAGGTGGTTTTTTTTGTTTACCTATTTTATGAAAAATATAGACAATAAAAAAAGCCCAAGAAAATAAATTCTTGAGCTTTGTTGTACCTCAGGCGGGACTTGAACCCGCACGTCCTAATGGACACAGGATTTTAAGTCCTGCGTGTCTACCAATTCCACCACCAAGGCATCCACTTCTAGGAAAGAAGTTGAGCGGGAAACGAGACTCGAACTCGCAACATTCAGCTTGGAAGGCTGACGCTCTACCAATTGAGCTATTCCCGCGATTGTGAGTGCAAATATAGAACAGCTTTTTGAATTACAAAACTTTTAGGAAACATTTTTTTCATAATTATTTTACATCAAAAGCTAAGTTTCTCATCATAATATTTTTAAGCACTAAAATAATTTTACTTTTCTTGGATTAAATTATTTTGAACATGAAAAATTCATCTTAAATAATTGCATTTTTCCAGATTTCAATCAATCGTTCGTAAGAAAATTGAGCATTTGCTGGACTTGTACTTGGCAAAGAAATATACTCTATGGATGTTTTTTCATCAAAATATTTCCAAAATAATTGTTCCGCTTTCTTTCCATTGAAAATTATTTTCTCGATTGTAGGATGTTCATTCAACAATTCATTAATCAGATTTGGCGAAACATTTTTCATATCCACATCCATGCTTCCTTTTCTATCAGCAGAATGCGCAACATCCCAAAGAGCTAATTTATTTTGTAAAATAAGTTGTTTTCTCACTTCATAATCTTCTGAAAATTCTGTCTCAAAAATCTCAAATATCATTTTCCAAAATCGATTACGTGGATGCCCATAATATTGATTGACTTCTAACGATAAATCACCAGGTAAAGAGCCAAGAATTAATGTTTTTGGTTGTTCTGATATAATTGCAGCAAAAGATTGTTTATGCATTTTGTCTTATTCTAAAAATATAATGTACAAAAAAAGTGCTACAAATTGTAGCACTTTTTATTCTATTTCTTTCGTTAGATAATTTGTTCAGAAACCTCCTCCCACTCTAACATTTTTTTATCTAAATCATTTTTCAGATTCGAGTATTTGTCCAATTCTTGTTGCGTTTGCGAACCTGAATGCAATTTATTTTCTAAATCCGCAATCTTCGTTTCTAAATCAGAAATCTCCGTTTCGATTCTTGACAATCTATTTTTAAGGCGTTTTTGCTCTTTTTCTTCCTCAAAAGATAAAACTCGTTTCGCTTGTTCTATTTTAACCTCAATCGGCTTCTCTTCTTTTGGTGCAGCCAAACTATTTCCTTTCTCCACTTCACGGAAACTTCCCGCTTTAATTTGTGCTAAATAATCATCAATTCCAGAAAGATATTCTTTCACTTGACCATTACGGAAATCGAAAACTTTATCTACTAAACCTTCTAAAAATTCACGGTCGTGAGAAACTAAAATTAATGTTCCTGAATATTTTTGCAACGCTTTTTTCAATAATTCTTTTGATACAATATCCAAGTGATTGGTCGGCTCATCCATGATTAATACATTGAATGGACGCAACAATAATTTACACAACGCTAAACGATTTCGCTCACCTCCCGAAAGAACTGAAACTTTTTTCTCTACCGCTTCGCCACCAAACATAAATGCTCCTAAATAGTCGCGAACATGTTTACGTGTTTCTTCTGTTGCAGAATTTTCCGCTTCTTCTAAAACCGTTAATTTATCATTCAAAACATGTGCTTGATTTTGGGCAAAATATCCAATTTCTACATTATGTCCATGTTTTATTTTACCTGAATGTTCTTGTTCGTTGATAATCGCACGCGATAAAGTCGTTTTTCCTTGACCATTTTGACCAACAAAGGCTACTTTTTCTCCACGATTTACATAAAACGAAACATGATCAAAAACTTGATGATCGCCAAAAGCAACTCCTACGTCATCTAACTCGAAAATAATTTTACCTGGCTGAACAGCGTCCACAAAACGGATATTCATCTTCGTCACATCATCATTTTCAATTTCGATGCGTTCTATTTTATCTAATTTTTTGATTAATGATTGCGCCATCGAAGCTTTGTTCGCTTTTGCACGGAATTTGGAAATCAAATCTTCCGTGTGCTTAATCATTTGTTCCTGATTTTTCTGCGCTTGCTCTAATTTCTCACGACGATCTTCACGCAATTCCAAATAACGCGTATAATTCGCCTTGAAATCTGAGATATGACGATTCGCAATTTCGATGGTACGATTGGTTACATTATCCAAAAATTGACGGTCGTGCGAAACCAACACAACAGCACCAGGATAATCTTTCAAGAAATCTTCTAACCAAACAATCGAATCGATATCCAAGTGGTTAGTAGGCTCATCTAAAAGCATTACATCATGTTTTTGCAACAATAGTTTTGCTAATTCAATTCGCATTCTCCAACCTCCAGAAAATTCTTCTGTTGAACGGTGAAAATCTGAATTTTTGAATCCTAAACCAATTAAAATTTGCTCGATTTCAGCATCTTTTGTGTAACCTCCTAAAAGTCCGAAACGTTCTGTTAAATGCGAAATATCTTCGATTAATTTCCCGTATTCGTCTGATTCGTAATCTGTTCTTTCGGCTAATTCTTTGTTTACAAAATCAATACGTTCCTGAATTTCAACCAATTGCTCAAAAGCAGAATCCGCTTCTTGCCAAACCGTTCTTCCTTGTACAAAATCAATATCTTGCGATAAATATCCGATTGTAACGTCGCCTTCATAAACAACTTCACCTTCTGAAGATTGCTGACTTTTGGCTAAAATTTTAAGCAAAGTAGATTTTCCTGCTCCATTTTTCCCTACCAAACCAACACGGTTTCCTTTGTTGATGCGGAACGAAACGTTTTCGAATAAATATCTACCCGCAAAATAAACTCCTAAATTTTGTACTAATAACATTTTGCAAAAATACAATGTTTTTTGTTAGATGAAAACTTATCTCAAAACTATAAGTAGTATATTGTGAAAGTGTTTTAAAAATAACAAGAACCTTTTAATTAATGATTATGAGTAAAATTATTATTGTTCCTATTAACAAAGAAGCTGAATTAAAATTAGATTATGATACAGCTTCTCCAAACGAATTAATCGAAATTAGGTTAAATGAATCAGAATTTAATATTTTATGGAAGAAAGGTGTTTTTGATTTAATTAATCAAACTTGTAATTCAATAATTGATGATTATGAATACGAAAAAATTAATAATTTAACTCTAATTGAAAGCACTTATAATCAATTAAATAAAACATTTCCTGAATGTAAAAATATTATCAATATATTTCATAAAGCATTAGAACTTAAAACAAGTATTCATTTCTATTTTTAATAATATTAAAATCATTTATGAAGATAATAATTGAAAGTTGAAATGAAGGATTTCAAAAAGTAGCTTTAACACAATTACAAATTGACTTACTAAAACTATCATTAAAAGTTGCTAAAAGTAATGTTGACAAATTGTTAAATGGACATTCAATAATAATTGATATCAACGATGAACAATTAGCTTTAACTTTTGTAGAAGAAGCCAAAAATATTAATGCTAATTGTAGAATTTTGTATTGATTTTTTTAAGGTTTTAAACGATAACTCAAAAAATACAAAACAAAACTGATTAAAATTGAAAAAGTTGCTGGCACAAAATAAGCCAATGCAAGATTTTTGGTTGCAATAAAATTAATTGGAAGATTGATTAATCTGAATTGAAAAACTAAAAAACACAATACTACTATCGTTACCGCTATTTTCCAATCGTAATTACGCTTGTGGTTAATCACTGAACATAAAATATACGCCAAAACAATTCCTACAAAACTCAAAATAGTTTTCATTGTAGCTAAATGTTTTAGTTTTTCGCTGATTCCGAATTCATCACTTTTTCTGACCAAAAAAGCAAAATTATCTTTACCCATTGAATGAACTAATTCAATCAAATCTAATTCAGCCAAAACGTAAAATTGTTGAATTCCTAAGAATAACAAAACGCTTGCTACGAGTTGAATTGCGAATATTTTTATGTTAAAGTTTTTCATTCAAAATAGGTTTAAAATCGATCATAGAAACGCGCAATGTCCGCTTCTTTATCAATCGGTTGATTATTTTCTAAAAATTCGTACAAATCATCCACCATCACAGGCGCTAACATTGTTCCACGCGTTCCCATTCCATTCAAACAAATCAATTGTTGATACGTTGGATGCGCTCCAATAATCGGACGACGATCGACAACAGTTGGACGAATTGACGCATGTTGCTCCACAACTTCAAAATCATCTTTGAAAAAATTCTGAACACCTTCAACCAAATATTTCTTAGCTTCTTCAGTATTTTCATAATTCACATGATCGCGATCGTAAGTTGCACCTACAAAATATTGATTATTTTCTAAAGGCATCAAAAATTCTTTTCCTTTCACAACTGCTTCGGGTAAATTGGCATCAGTTTCAATTTTCAACACTTCACCTTTTACACCAATTACAGGTAAATTTTTGAAATAAGGATTGTTCAAAATATTATAACCTTCAGCAAAAATTATTTTAGTTGCCTCGATATTTTTATAGCTCGTTTGATTATCTGCCAATTTTAATTCTGCGAAATCAAAAGTTTCATCTAAAAAAGCATCATTTTCGACTAAATAATCTTTAAAATCAGCCAGAAGATTTGTCAAATCAACACGACCAGTATGCAAAACTTCACCAGAACCAATCGGAGAATTGATTGAAGAAAAATCATTCAATTGTTCTGTATCCGTTGCTAAATAATCAATCAAATCTGGATGAGTTGTCGCTTTTTTCAGCCACGTTTTTTTCTCTTGTTCGTCATTAAAAATTCTATAAACAGGAAAATTGTAGATATATTTTTTGTTAAATAATTGTTCAAAATCACCAAAAACTTCGCGCAATCTTTCGATTTGTTTTGTCGCATTCCAAACAATTGAAAAACGTTTTAGCACAACAGGATTAAAAATTCCAGCAGCAATCGCCGATGCTTTATGAAAATGATTATCAATTACCACAAAAGATTTCTTTTCCTGCAACAATTTCATCGCCATACAACTCCCTGCAACACCTTGACCAACGATGATATATTCTACTTTTTTCAATTTCTAAAATTTGCTTACAAAGGTAAATAATGTTTCGGTTTTACTTATCTTTATTCTTAAAATCAACCATTTTATGCAAATATTCTATACCATAATTTCTTGCCTCATTATCCTTTCCGTAATTATTCCTTTCATCAAACATACACATTGGACGGTTAGAGTTTTTGATTATCCGCGATTTCAAAAATTTGTTTTGGTAATTGCAACTTGTATTTTATACATTTTTGTACCTAAAACTTCAGTCACAATAAGTCTATTTATTTGTTTAATTTTTACTGCGATTTATTTGCTTTGGGTCATTATTCCTTATTCTCCTTTTGGTAAAAAAATGATTGAACAAGTAAGCCTAAAACCAAATGAAAAACCACTTGATTTACTTGTTTATAATGTTTTACAAGACAATACGAAATATCAAAATTTGGTTGAATTAATTAAGAAAAGAAATCCTGATATTGTTTTTTTATTGGAAACGAACAACGAATGGATGGAAAAAATAAAAGAGGCTACAAACGATTTTGAGTACAAAATAGAAGTTCCGTTAGAGAATACTTATGGATTATTGTTTTATTCTAAATTACCTATAAAATATCAAGAAATTAATTATTTAATCAGCACAGAGATCCCTTCAATTATTGCTGATATCGAATATAATAATCAAATTGTTCGTTTGTATGGTTTACATCCAACTCCGCCAGTTCCGCAAGAAAATGAAGAAAGTGCTGAACGCGATGCTGAGATTTTGATCATTGGAAAACAAGCGAAAGAATATGGAAAAGCATGTATTGTTTTTGGAGATTTGAATGATGTTGCGTGGAGCAGAACAACACGTTTATTTTTGAAAACTTCACAACTTTTAGATCCTCGTCGTGGTCGTGGAATGTTCAATACTTTTCATGCACATCATTGGTTTTTACGTTGGCCTTTGGATCATTATTTTTTGAGTTCTCAATTTCGATTAATTGATATGATACGAGAACCAAATATTGGTTCGGATCATTTTCCTATCAGTATTCAAGTTGTTTTACGTAGTGATGATGATTCGGGAGAAATGAAATTGGACCATGAAGAGAAGGTTGAAGTTGAAGAAAAAATAGAGGAAGGAATTGAAAAAGGAGACGCGAATTAGATTTTAGATTTTAGATTTTAGATTTTAGATTTTAGATTTTAGATTTTAGATTTTAGAAAGTTAAATTCTTATAAATACACAAACAAGAAAATCCAGTAGATGACTGGATTTTTTCTATTTTAATTCTATCATAACCATTCCAAATGATTCGCCTCTTCTTCCGTAAAGAGCTTCGATTGTTTTATCTTTTTTATACTCAAAAGATTTTAATTGACCTACAGAAATATCATTCAAATCTTTCAATTTCATCGATTCAAATTTACCAGAGTTTCTTTTTATCTGCACACTAAGCTCATCAGTGTTTATCAATAGTTTCTCTCCTTCAAAAGTATTTAATGAATTAATGTAAATGCTCTCTACAAACTCTTTTAAAGTTTTTCTATCTGAGCTTTCATCTAATTTTGTTGTTGTTTTTTTAATAGAGTTCGTTAAAACTTTTTGTTGTCCAAAACTATTAATTGATATTATTAGTAATGATAATAATAAAATATTTTTCATGGCTTTTATTTAATTTGAACTAAAGTTTAAACAAAAAATCCAGTCAAATGACTGGATTCTTTGTTTTGTATTCTGATTAGTAATTCCACATATCAGCTTCTGACTGAATGATAGAATTTCTAATTTTGTGATGTTCTTCTAATTGACCTTTCGCATCATTTGGAATGTAATCATCAATCATTTTCGTTCCATACATTGTTTGAGCTTTGTAAATAATAGAACTAAATCTACGTGCATTTAACATCTCATCATATGTAATTGCCGAATTTGAATTACTTGGATTGAATACCGTTGCATTCACCAAAACATTACGAGCATCTGGATACCAAATCCAGAACAAATCTACGAAAGCTCCGTCAGCAAACTCTGTTCCTAACGATTGCGCATCAGGTCCCATAATTGCTAAACCTAACAAACGATATTTTAATTCTCCTAAACGACGGTCGATGTACCATAGACCTTTCGTTTTTACCATTTTGATATCGTCAGATTTAATTTTATAATTAAAAATAGCAGCTTCGTCAGGAGTTTCTCCAGCAGCTTTCATATCGTAGTAATACTGTTGTGTATCTTTCTTCTCATTACGAGCCATAATTTGCTCATAACTCATTTTAGTTTGAAAGTACTCATCGTCGTAAACTTCTCTAATCTTTTTGCTACGAACTCCGTCAACCAATACATCGTATAAAGATTTAGAATTTTGCACTAACTCATCACCAGATCTATAATATGGTTGATTTAGACGCTCATTCAAATCAATTACTTCCCATACAACTTTCGACCATAAAACATCTTTATCTTCGATAAAGCCATATTTCATAGGATCTTGAGCCGTACTTACTGTATCTCCAGCTTCATCAACTCTTGTTTTATTTTCGCGGTCTTTTCTTAACTGTTCTGGCGAAACAGCATTAAGAACATTTTGCGCCATTGTAAGAGTTGAGAAAAAACTCATTAAACCAAACAAAAGATACTTCATATTTTAAATTTTTACTTTTTAAATTATTGTACTTGAATTGCGATAGATGATGCTTCTCCAGTTGCTCCTGAATTTGTACGATATTTAATATCGAACACACCAATAATATCACCTTTTTTCGCTTTCGAAATAACTCCAGCCGCTCCTGACATTTTATTTCCAGAAACACGAGCCGTTGCCTGACCAGGAACTTTTACATTGAAAGATGTTACTTCACCCGAAATTGGGAATAAGAAATCTGGCCAATCTACGCGAATTGTTTGTGCTGCAATTCCATTATCTGGAATAGCTGGACTTGTATTTCCTAGAATTACACCACGTGCTGGTGGAACTGGTTTGATACGGAATGTTTCGCGAACAGATAATGTTTTACCAGAACTTGCTCTTGCAGATGCCGTAAACACCACTTCGTTTCCTCCTCCAGGCGTATAATTCCATTTGTTCGCTCCAGCTCCAGAAGGACTTCCAGAAGAAGCACTTAAACTAACTGGTCCGTTTGCTCCATTAATTGTCGCTGAGATAGGGTTAGATACTCCACGGTAAACAACACGTAAATTATCTGCAACAATAGAACCTCCTGTTGGATCTTTTTCAATAATCTCTGCAGCCTTTTTATCTAATGTTTGTGCTACAACTTGATAAGTTGAAGGTGCAATATTAACCGTTTTCGTTTGTCCATTCGATACATAAGTAATGTTACCTGTTAATTGATGCATACCAACTGATGATGTATTCAACTTAATAGATGCTTTACCATCAACAACAGCTGCAGAACCAACACTTGTAGAAACAGAACCTTTGATTGAATTATCGTAAGCTCCTAAAACTACATTAAGAACAGCTTCATCACCAACTTTCACAACACCTGGCGATAAGAATAAACCTTGGAAAGCATCCAACTCGATTTTTTCTTCTAATTTACCAGATAATAACGCTCTTACTAAGTTACCTTCTTCTGTACGTGCATCCATTTGCATTTTAGATAAATTCGTTAATGAGGCAACCATTGGTTGATCATAGAATTTCTCTTGCATCCAGCTTTGATTTTTCGTTTTTGGAGTTGTTCCAAAAAATTCGTTGATACGAGCTTCAGCATTTTTAGCATCTGGACTTTGCTTAGCGAAAGTCATTAAGAAATTTCTGAAACCATCAATTTTGTTTGTAAACTCTTGTGCTTTCTCATTTCCTTTATCACCTCCTTTTCCTTTAAAAAATAAAGAAACAACAGGCTCTGTATTAGACAATGCATTGTAATCTGTATCTTCTGATCCTGAAACAAAATCAGCACCAGCTAATTCTTTTTTCAATCCATCGATATAAGCAACAAAATCATTTGTTTGCTTTTTAACTTCTGCAGCATCTGCTTGAGTTTTTGCATAAGTTGGGTCGTCCTTCGCTTTTAGATCAATTTGACCATAGAAGGTATCGTTATTTGTTTTCGTTAAAGTCGTTGTTGACTCTAAAGAAGTATTTATCGTTTCGAAAGATCTCAACACCTCACGATCCACGTTCAAAGCCATCATTGCAATGAACACGAGATACATCAGGTTGATCATCTTCTGACGTCCGGTTAGTCTACCACCTCCTGCCATAATAATTTATAGAATTAATGAATAATTAGTTTAATTTATCGTACAATGATTAGTTGTTTTTCATTGCAGAAAGCATACCTCCGTATACTTTGTTTAATGCATTAATGTTAGCAGAAAGCTCTTGCATTTCTTTCAAGAATTGCTCTGAACTACCTGAAGATTTTTGCATTTCTTCGATAAATTGTTTATTTAATTCTACTTGTTTTTGGCTATTTACGATTTGCTCAGCATATACAGCGTTTAATTGGCTGATGTTAGTTGATGCTTTCGCAATTTCGTTGCTATATTGTTCTGTTGAAGCGACAGCAGATGTTGTTGTGTTTAATTCGTTAACAGCTGAACCAAATTTATCTAAAGAACCACGTAATCTTTCGAAAACTTCTTTATCTAATTTAGCATCTGCTAATACTTTGTCTAATTCTGCAGTTAAATTATTTCCTGCAGTTGCAACAGCAGCAGTTTTTCTTTGTACTGGCTCTCCACTTAATAATTCTGGATAAGCTTTTTCCCATTCGTAGCTTCCTTCTGGTTTATCGAAGAATGCTGAATATAAGAAGACGATTGCTTCAGCTACTAAACCTACTGTTAAGATTAAATTGGCTGATATTGGTCCTATATTCGTATGTGTAATTTTACATAATGCCCCGATAATTACTACTGCGGCAAAGAAATTATACAAAAAATTTGTAAGACGTTCTTGTTTTGAAGCTTGTACTGCCATAAGAGTGCTTTTTATTAAATTATTTTTTTAATAGGTTATTTGGTTTTTCTAAAATTTACTTTTGATCCTTCTGGGAATGATTGTACTGTACGGAATCCGATGAAACTTCTTGCAGAATCTTTGTGTTCCCAATCGCGAGATGATACCATCAATAAGTATCCAACATCTTTCCAAGATCCTCCTCTTACACTTCTGTTTACTTCTCCAGACATTGTAATTGACGGATTAAGTGATGAAGACATTGTGTAAGATGATCTGTTGTAAGGAGAGCTTGTCCACTCAGCTACGTTACCAGCCATATCATACAATCCGTATCCATTCGCTTTGAATGTTTTTACAGGAGCTGTATACATATAACCTGTTTTCTTACCATCGTTGATTTCTAAATAATCTCCACGTTTTGGCTTGAAATTCGCTAAATAACATCCTCTATCATCAGTTAAGTAAGGACCTCCCCAAGGATAAGGTGCATTTTCTAATCCACCTTTCGCAGCGTATTCCCACTCAATTTCTGTTGGTAAACGGTAGCTAATTACTTTTACTTGACTTCCTCTTTTCTTTTTATTATTCAATGCTGTGTTATGATATCTCGTACGGAAATCACAAAAAGCAGTTGCTTGATTCCAGTTAACACCTACAACAGGATAATTTGCGTAAGCTTTGTGCCAAAAATAATCTTGGTGCATTGGATCGTTGTAAGAATAGTTAAAATCTCTTACCCAAACAGTTGTATCAGGATAGATATTTAAACTAAATTCTTTACGAAAATCTACACGGAAAGTCCCTTTCTTCTTTGCTGCAGCAGTTTGGTCAACTGTTACATAAGAGTAGTTTAATTTACGCGTGTCAATACGTCTTTCTCCATTCATACGCTCTTCTGGTGGATAATATAATCCTTCCATAACCTCTGCATAATCTACATCTGGATATTTGTATTTATCCCACTCCAAGCGCTGTTTCCAATTTAATTTCTTTGCATCTAATGATTGACCATCACGACCTGTATTACTATTTTTTAAATATTCGTCATATGGCGTTCCTTCTCCATCAGCAGATCCTGAAACGTAAGCATAAGCTCCAATTCCATCTCCGTCAGCCGAAGGATTCATTGGATCAAAACCTAAAGTTTCTGCCTTGTTTGCCAAAGCAGTACGAGCGATAGAATCTTTTACGTAATTTACAAAAATCTGATACTCAGAGTTTGTAATCTCTGTGTCATCCATAAAGAAACCTGTAACAGTAACCGTTTTTACTGGAGCATCATTTGTTTTTGTAAAATCGTAATCGGTTTGTCCTAAAACAAACGATCCACTCGGAATCGGAACCATTCCCTTTGGACGAACTGGCGTCCAAGCCGAAGATGTTTTCGAAACTATTTGTCCATCATTTCTATCACTACTCCCTCTGTTCTTCAGCATTTTACATGATGATAAAGAAAGAGATAGCAACAATGCACTTACCAAAATTCTATTCATTCTGTTATAGATTTATTTTTATACAGGTTTTATACTTTTAGTTCTCAATTAATAAGGCTACAAATTAAGGCAATTTATTAATTGATTTTTAAAATTGTTCTTTATTTTTTAATAAAATTTTTTGAAATATTTCCACCACCTATTTGGTATTTCACCATTAAGTGCTTGTTCATAATCTTTTTCTGAACATGAAATAATTTCAAATTTTCGCTCTCCATCAACGGTGTTATCAACTTCTATCCACAATTGATTGGTTAATATATTTCGATAAAAAATATAATTGTATCCTTCTGTAGGAACAAAAATTTTCTCAAAATATTGTGTATCGTCAAAACTTTTTATCTCTGGACGATGATTTTTTCCATCAATAAAATACCAAATCATCTGCGAAATTAATAGATGATCTAATTTTTTATAATTTTCGATATAATCACAAACGTAAAGTGAAGTCAATTTATTGCTGAAACCTAAATATCTTGTCAACGCACAGATTTCGCGCGAAGTAAATCCATTTGGCGTCATATTTTTTGAAGAAGAGAAATCCGAACCTTGCAAACTCGATAAATTAAGCAAAGCTGCATTAGCATCTCGAGAATAAGGTTCTATTTCTTTTACATTTTCAGAAATTAGCCCCAAACGAACAGCATCAAAATTTAACTGATCCAACAAATCTAATTTTTCTTGCGCAACAAAATATGTTTGAAAACCAATATTCGTGTAATCTAATAAATTGAAAGGCTCATTCGAAATAATTTTTGTTAAATAATTATTTTCTGTTGTTTGCGCTTCATCTTTATCTAATCGTAATTTATGATCGATTGTTAAGTAATAAACTTTATCAACAATTTCATCATACGCACGATATTGTTGATAACCTAAACTTGGATTTCCACCCAAAATAACAACGACATATCCATCACGAATTAATCCGTTTGTAACTTCTCTAAAAACTTTTTCGGTTTCGGCTTTATCATCATAATAAACAACATCACCAAAATCGTACAAATCGATCGACCAATTTCCCATTTGCAACTCATACAATTGTGTACGAACTAAGCTAAAATCTACATCTTCGATCAAATCTTTTTGTTTCGAACGAGATTCTGTTACACCAATAATCGCGATTTTATCGTTCGATTTTTCATCGATTTCGATCACATCTTCACGAAATTTTATAGCTTGTCCTAACGCAAAAGAATTACAAGATTTAGCAAAATCTTGTAATTCTTCAGAAACGGGTTTTAAAAAGTCTTTGTACATTACTTTTTAGTCGTTGTTTTTTTAGTTGTCGTTTTCTTCGCAGTTGTCTTTTTTGCTGGCGCTTTTTTAGCCGCAGCTTTCTTTTTAGGTTTTGCTGCTTCTATTAATTTTTCAACCTCAGCTAAAGTCAACGCTTCTGGATTCGTTTCTTTCGATAACTCAACTTTTACTTTTCCTTGAATCAAATTATAACGTCCCCAACGTGCTTTCTCCAAACGAATTTCCTGTTCTGCCCATTCGCGTACCACACGTTCAGATTCTTTACGTTTTTTATCTTCAATCAATTCGATAATATCAGCTTGAGATAAATGATCGAAATCGTATTTTTTCGGAACATTAATAAACCATTCATTCCATTTGATAAATGGTCCAAAACGTCCTTTTCCTTTTGTTACATCATACCCTTCGTATTGTGCAATCGGTGCATCAGCTTTTAATTTTTCTTCAATTAATTCTACTGCACGATCAAATGATAAATCCATTGGATCTTCCTCTTTCGGAATCGAAATATATTTATCATCAAATTTCACATAAGGTCCAAAACGTCCAATATTCACCTCCACTTCGTGCGCTTTATATTCACCTAAAGTTTTTGGCAATTCGAACAATTTCATTGCCTCTTCTAAGGTAATATTATGAATAGATTGATGTTTTTGAAGACTTGCAAAACGAGGTTTTTCTTCGTCTTCTGCTTCACCAATCTGAATCATTGGTCCAAAACGTCCAATACGTGCATGCACTTTTTTACCCGAAACAGGATCAATTCCCAATTCGCGTTCTCCAGTCGCACGATCTGCATTTTCTTGAACATCTTCTACAACATGATGAAATTTCGTGTAAAATTCATCAATCATTTTTGTCCAATTCAATTTACCTTCCGCAATATCATCAAAACTATTTTCGACACGCGCCGTAAAATCATAATCCATCACATTCGTAAAATAATCAACCAAGAAATCATTTACCACGATTCCGATATCAGTTGGCATTAATTTACGACGATCAGCACCAAAAATTTCTTTTTGTTGTACTTTTTTGATTTGATTATCGATTAACGTTAAGGTATTATATTTTCGTTCTTGACCATCCAATTCACCAACTTCCACATAACCTCTATTTTGGATTGTAGAAATCGTTGGCGCATAAGTTGACGGACGACCAATTCCTAATTCTTCTAATTTTTTTACCAAAGATGCCTCTGTATAACGAGCCGCAGGACGAGAAAAACGTTCAGTACCGTTTATTTCATCTGCTTTCAATTGCTCATTTACTTTTACACTTGGCAATAACACTTTATCATCATCTGCATCTTCGTCGTCAAATGATTCTTGATATACTTTTAAGAAACCATCAAACACAATTATTTCTCCTTTCGCTTGGAAAATAAAGTTGTTTTTGTTGTTATCAATATCAATGATAGTTCGCTCCAGTTCAGCATTTGCCATTTGAGAAGCAACTGTACGTTTCCAAATTAATTCGTACAATTTTCGCATTGAATCGTCTGCATTAATCGAATGATTTTCGAAATGCGTTGGACGAATCGCCTCGTGCGCTTCTTGTGCAGATGAATTTTTATTTTTGTATTTTCTTATCTCAACATATTTGTTTCCGTAAGCAGATTCTATCTCAGCTTTTACCGCTGTTAAAGCGTCATCAGACAAATTCACACTATCCGTTCTCATATATGTAATATGTCCAGATTCGTATAATTGTTGTGCAACACGCATCGTTCTCGAAACTGAAAAACCTAATTTGCGAGATGCTTCTTGTTGCAAAGTTGATGTTGTAAACGGCGCAGAAGGTGTACGTTTTGCAGGTTTCTTTTGTAAATCATTTACTTTAAAATCTGCTCCAACACACGTTTCTAAGAAATCTTCGGCTTCTTTTAACGTTGAAAATTCTTTTGTTAAAACTGCTTTTAATGTTCTTCCTTCATTCGTTTCGAAAATTGCAATGAATTTATATGATGAAACTGGAACAAAATTTTGAATTTCTTTTTCACGTTCAACAATTAATCGAACAGAAACTGATTGAACACGACCTGCAGATAAACCTGGTTTGATTTTCTTCCATAAAATTGGCGACATTTCGAAACCAACTAATCTATCCAAAACACGACGAGCTTGTTGCGCATCAACCAAATTTTCATCAATCTGACGTGGATTTTCTACCGCACGTTGAATCGCTTTTTTCGTAATTTCATTAAAAACAATACGTTTTGTATCCTTTTTTTCTAATCCAAGAACGTGATACAAATGCCAAGAAATTGCTTCTCCTTCGCGGTCCTCATCGGATGCTAACCAAATTGTTTGGGCTTTCGAAGACAATTTTTTTAGTTTACTTACAACTTCCTTTTTATCAGGTGTCACTTCGTATATTGGCTTATAATGATTCTCGATTTCGATTCCCATTCCTTTCTTTGGTAAATCGACCACGTGACCAAAACTTGATTCCACGATAAAATCATCACCTAAAAAACCTTGAATGGTTTTAGCTTTTGCTGGGGACTCAACAATAACGAGATTTTTAGACATATTGTTTTCTTAAAAAATTTCTGCAAAATTAATAACAAAAAAATGAAGCAGCCAAAAATGATTTTCAACTGCTCCGTATTTTTATCTATTTCATGTAAGGATTATCCTTGTAAATATCTGTTCCGATTTGGTCTATTTCTGATTGTTCGTCGTCAAAGCCAATAACTTCTTTATATAGGCAATACAATGCAATATAAACTAGTGGTATTGCAACAACCAATCCAACGACACAAGCTAAAAATCCCAAAACAATTACGCAAAATGTTAATAATCCGAAGACAAAAATACTTCCAAAATTTTTGAAAGAAACACTAATACTTGAAGTAATAGCTTCCCCTACTGTTGCCTTTGCAAACAAGACAAACGGAACTGATAATACAGTTGCCAGTTGAAAAACAAGCCCTGGAATTAAACATAAAACGAATCCTATACTTGCTACTATTTGAATTACTAAATAAGTCAAAAATATATTCATGAAATTACCATTAGAATAATGTTCAAAAATATCATTCATTCCTACTGTTTCACTTTTTTCAAATTTACGAGCCATTGTCACAATACTAAATAATATTGGAGCCGCCGCCGCATAAACTACAATACTCACTAAATTAGATACGAAGAACAATGGTGCTGTAAAAGTTTCGATATAATAATCTTCTAAATCATTAACATCAGAAATAGCCACTGCAGCTGGAGCATAAATAAGTTGCGAAACAAAAGACATTATCAAAACAACTACACCATACAATAACAACGCTACAATAGAATAAGCTGCTATACCCGAAAATATTTCCCAAGCACGACTAAACAAGGCGCCAGTCTCAACTTTAAAACCTTGTTGTTTGATTTCTTCTACACGTTGTTTTACATAATTATCCATAGTTTACTTTTTTAGATTTCCTCAAATCTACAAAATGTTAATAAAATGCAAAAGAAAATTTTACTGCCAATATGTCACATAGTTTTATTATTTTTGCACGATAAAATATCCATTTTAGAATGCATACAGAAGAAAAACATATAGATGAAGCAAGACAAGGAGAGGCTTTGATGACTGCTCCTACTCGTAATGCAACAAAGAAATTATTCTTAGAAAGTTACGGATGTCAAATGAATTTCTCGGATAGTGAAATTGTTGCATCTATTCTAAATAACGAAGGTTACCAAACCACTCAAAAAGTTGACGAAGCAGATTTAATTCTTTTAAATACTTGTTCTATTCGTGAAAAAGCGGAACAAACAGTTCGTAAACGTTTAGGAACATTAAACGCGATCAAAAAACAAAATCCAAGTCTTAAAATTGGTGTTTTAGGTTGTATGGCTGAACGTTTGAAACATAAATTCTTAGAAGAAGAACATTTAGTTGATATCGTTGTTGGACCTGATGCTTACCGCGATTTACCAAACTTAATCAACGATGTAGAAGATGGTCGTGATGCGGTAAATGTACAATTATCAAAAGAAGAAACTTACGCAGAAATTTCTCCTGTTCGTTTAGGAGGAAATGGCGTTACAGCTTTTGTTACCATTACTCGTGGTTGTGATAACATGTGTACGTTCTGTGTCGTTCCTTTTACACGTGGTCGTGAGCGTTCTCGTGATCCGCATTCAATTTTGAATGAATGTAAAGAATTAGCAGAATCTGGTTATAAAGAAATTACACTTTTAGGTCAAAATGTCGATTCATATTTATGGTACGGTGGAGGACCAAAAAAGGATTTCAAAAATGCAACTGATATTCAGAAAGCAACTGCTGTAGATTTTGCGCAATTATTAGACATGGTTGCTACGCAATTTCCTAATATTCGTTTACGTTTTTCAACTTCTAATCCACAAGATATGGAAGAAGGCGTATTACAAATGATGGCGAAACACAAAAATATTTGTAAATACATTCACTTACCTGTTCAATCGGGTTCTACGACTGTTTTAGAGCGTATGAATCGTCAACATACTCGTGAAGAATATTTCGAATTAATTGATAAAATTCGTCGTATCGTTCCAGATTGTGCTTTATCTCACGATATGATTGCAGGTTTCTGTGGCGAAACAGAAGAAGAACACAAAGATACATTATCGTTAATGGAATATGTGAAATATGATTTCGGTTATATGTTCGCTTATTCTGAGCGTCCTGGAACACCAGCGCACAAAAAAATGCCTGATGACGTTTTACCAGAAGATAAAAAACGTCGTTTACAAGAAATCATCGAAATGCAACAAAAACATTCTGCAGAGCGTATGAATAGTTATGTTGGAAAAACTCATGAAGTTTTGATTGAAGGTAACTCTAAACGTGACGAAAATTTCTGGTACGGACGTAATACACAAAATGCAGTTTTAGTTTTCCCAAAAGTGGAAGGAACTAAAGTTGGTGATTTTGTAAACGTAAAAGCAAATAGCTGTACAACAGCTACTTTGATTGGTGAAATGATTGAAGATTAATTTTTTCAACTTGTTATACTGAACTGATTTCAGTATCATTTTTCAAATCAAAAAACTGATGAGATTGAAAATTTCAATTTCAAAAACCTAAAAAATTAAAAAATGGATTCTTTACAAACTATCAAACAACGTTTTGGAATCATTGGAAATAATGTAGCCTTGAATCGCGCTTTAGAAAAGGCAATTCAGGTTGCACCTACCGACATTTCTGTTCTTGTTATCGGAGAAAGTGGTGTTGGTAAAGAATTTATTCCGAAAATTATTCATAATCAATCAGCACGCAAACACAACAATTATATTGCGGTGAACTGTGGTGCGATTCCAGAAGGAACAATAGATTCTGAATTATTTGGACACGAAAAAGGTGCTTTTACAGGTGCAACACAAACACGTAAAGGTTATTTTGAAGTAGCGGATGGCGGAACAATTTTCTTAGATGAAGTTGGTGAATTACCTTTAGCAACACAAGTGCGTTTATTACGCATTTTGGAGTCGGGCGAATTTATGAAAGTTGGTTCTTCAGAACTTCAAAAAACAAATGTTCGTGTTGTTGCTGCAACGAATGTAAAATTATTAGAAGCTGTTGAAAAAGGTAAATTTCGTGAAGATTTATATTATCGATTAAATACAGTTCAAATTGATATTCCAGCTTTGCGTGAGCGTAAAGAAGATATTAATTTATTGTTCCGAAAATTTGCTTCAGATTTTGCAAATAAATATCGAATGCCTCATATTGAGCTTTCTCCAGAAGCACAAAACTATATTGCAAATTATCCTTGGCCAGGAAATGTTCGTCAATTGAGAAATTTTGCTGAACAAGTTTCTGTTGTTGAAAAAGACCGTGTGATTTCCTTAGAAAAAATCATGGAATTATTACCTAATAATTCAACAATGTTAATGGTTACAAATAAATCGAAAGATGGAAGTTCTTCTGATTTTATGGAACGTGAATTATTGTTCAAGGTTTTATTGGACATGAAAAAAGATTTGAACGATTTGCGTGCTTTAACATTAGATTTGATCAAACACAAAGATGTAGAAGATTTTAATGGCAATACGCAAGAATTGATTCAGCGTGTTTATCAAGATCAAAACGAACCAGAAGAAGATTTTGTACCAAGTCAATATAATTTGGTTCCAACGAAATCTGCTCCAATCACACCAAGTTATCAACAACCGCAATACGATTATTCGAACGATGTTTATGATGTAAGTCCAATCGAAGAACCAGAGTCACTTTCGTTGCAAGACAACGAAAAAGAAATGATAAAATTGGCGTTAGAAAAACACAAAGGAAAACGTAAAATGGCGGCTGACGAATTGGGAATTTCTGAGCGTACATTGTACCGAAAAATCAAACAATATCATTTGTAATATGAACAAAATAAAACTATTCATTCTTAGTATTTTTGCTATTTTTAGTTTAACAGGATGTATAAAATATTCACTTTCGGGAGCTGCAATTCAACCAGATTGGAACACAATTTATGTGGCAACTTTCCCGAATTACGCACCTCAACAAAATCCTACTTTAAGTCAAGATTTAACGATTGCAATTCAAGATATTTTTAGAAGTAGAACGAAGTTGAAGTTAAATTCTAACGAAAATTCTGACTTAATTATCGAAGGTGAAATTACGGGATATGATGTTGTTCCAGAAGCTATTCAATCAAATGATATTGCAGCAAAAAACCGTTTGACGATTTATGTAAAAGTTCGATATATCAACAATAAAGACGAATCAAAAAGTTATGACAGAACATTTTCTGCTTTCCAATTATATGACGGAAATGCAATGTTAAGCGCTGTAGAATCGTCAATTGTTCCATTAATTATTGATGATATTCGCGACCAAGTTTTTGCGTCTATTGCGATGGATTGGTAAAAAAATAACCTTATATTTGAGCAATGACCAGAATTGAATATTTAGTAGCACATCCGTACGAAGTCGAGAAATCGGACATTCCACTTCTTAAAAAAGAGGTAGAAAAATATCCGTATTTCTACACATTGCGTGCTTTGTTACTTTATGGTTTGAAAAAGGAAAATCATCCTTCTTTTGAGGATTATTTGAACAAAACGTCAATTCACAGCAGCAATCGTGTCGATTTGTATCATTACATCAATTCGGAACCAATTCAGAAAGAGATTAAAGTAGAAAATGAAACTATTTCTCCTGAAATTGAAGAAGAAAAAGTGGAAGAATTAGTTGAAAACGAAATTATTTCTGAACCAATTTTAGAAAATTCTACTTCTGAAATCATCGAAAACAATAACGAAACAGTTGAAGTTGTTGATGAAATCATTGAAGAAAAAGAAGAATCAAACCAAGAAATTGAAGTTGTTTCTGACATAAATTCTGATGAAATTAATGAAGATATTGTGGACGAAATGATCGAAAATGATACAGAAGAATCGGAATTGAGAACAGATCATGTGGTTGATATTATTTCGGATGAAGAATTGAACGAAGTTGCTGAAATCACGAATAAAGTTGTGGTAGAAAATAATTCGAAAGAAGAAAATTTGACTTCTGAAAATGATATAGAAAATGCTGTTCAACAAACTTCTGGAATTGAAATTTTTGAATCTGAACCTCAGCAAGTAATTGAAACAATAGAAGATAATCAGGAAGAAGAAATTGTAGAAGGATTGTCTGAAAATGCTGAAGCAATTGAAGAATCTGAACCTGAAATGATTGAAGAAAAAGTAGAGATCATTGAAAATAATTCGGATGAATCGACGTTTTCTTTTTCAGATTGGTTGAAAAAAGTTCCTTCTCAATCAAAAACACAACAAGAGATTGAGGAAGAACAAGAAATTGCAGAAAGAGAAATAAAATACAAGTTGATTGATGACTTTTTGGAAAAAAATCCGAAAATCGTTCCGATGAAAAAAACGGATATTACACCAGTCAACACACCATCAAATTTCGTTCAGAATACGGAAGAATATTCGGATTTGATGACCGAAACTTTGGCTCAAATTTATATTGAGCAAAAAAAATATGATAAGGCAATTAAAGCTTATAAGATATTAATTTTGAAATATCCAGAAAAAAATAGTTTATTTGCAAATCGAATTAAAGAAATTGAAAATTTAAAAAACTCTAAATAATAAAATGGGACTATTTCAGTTTTTCATGATTATTATCATGATTTTATGTGTATTATTAGTACTAATCGTATTATCTCAAAACCCTAAAGGAGGAGGATTATCTTCTACTTTCGGAGGTGGCGGAGGAAGCCAAATGTTTGGAGTTCAAAGAACAAATAAATTCTTAGACAACACAACTTGGGGATTATTTATCGCTGTAATCGTATTGATTATTGGAGCAAGTGCTTCGCATGAAAATCCAAATGCGATAAAACCAATTAAGCCAAATGTTACGGCACCGGCTAATAATTTACCAACGCAACCTGCTGCAAACGGAGCAAGTCAAAATCAATTACCAGCTCAACCAGCGAAGTAATTTTGATAAGAAAATAAATCAAAAAACGCGAATCATCGAATGATTCGCGTTTTTTAATGCCTTATATTGAATATTTATTCATAATTTAGTCCTAAACACTGAATATGAAACACTATTACTTCTTTATACTATTAATATCTTTATTTTTTATCGGATGCGGTCAACAAAAAGTTTTAAAAACTATTTCTATGAATGAATTAAATATTTTTAGAACTGCATTTGATGGAAAAGGATGTAAAAATGAAGTAAAAGTTTTTACAAATATGAAAGATTTTGATGAATTTCAAACGTCATTAATTATTCCAGGACAACGAAATGCACCATTAGAAATAATTGACTTCTCAAATAAAAATATTGCAGTTATTTGTAAAGAAGATATTGATCGTTACGAAATCTCTGAATTAACTAGTTCTTCTAAAAAAAACATTTTAAAACTACATCAATATAAAGATGAAGCTGATAAATCTATCAACTTATTTTTTATAGAAATACCTAAAGAAATTAATTATTTAACACTAGAATATTGAAATTTATGAAAACAAAATTTATTATCTTATCTCTTCTGATGGGAGGAAGTTCGGTTTTTGCGCAAAGTAATCATTGGCAAGAATTGAAAAATAAAAATTTTCAACCTACTAATTTAGTTGAAAGATCAACTGTTCCTAAAGAATTTACATTATTTAAATTAGATGTTACAAGTTTACTTAATGACTTAAATTCTATTGCCAACAAAGGGAATAATAATGCTCAGTTAGTAAACATTCCGAATGAAAATGGAGAAATAACAAAATATCTTGTTGAAGAAGCATCTATTATGGCGCCTAAATTACAAGAGAAATATAACACGATTAAATCTTATGTAGGGAAATCTGTTGATGGAAAAGCTACAATCCGTTTTAGTTATTCTCCTTATCACGGTTTTAGTGCAATGATACAGAAAGGTCACGATATTTCTTATATTGATGCTTATACAGAAGATTTGTCAACTTACATTTCTTATAGTAGAAAAAATGTTGATGATAATATTAATTTTTCTTGTCATACAGATGATGTATATCAACAGAAATTAATCAATCAAATCACAAATGATATACCTACGAATAAAACTGCTATTGATGGTAAAATGAGAAAATACCGTTTAGCTTTAGCGACAACTATAGAGTACTCTAGATACCATGTAAATAGAGCTGGATTATCATCTGGTACCAATGAAGAAAAACTAGCAGCTGTTATTTCAGCTATAAATGTAGCTATGACTCGTGTAAATGGTGTTTATGAAAAAGAGTTTGGTGTAACAATGGAACTAGTGGAAAATAATGATAAAATTATTTTTATTACAACAGATGAATACACCAACAATAGTGGAAGTGCTATGCTAAAAGAAAATCAAATTGTTTTAGACAGAGAAATAGGTGTAGATAATTATGATATTGGCCATGTTTTTTCTACTGGTGGTGGTGGAGTAGCTTACTTACAAAGTCCTTGTAGCACAATTAAAGCAGGAGGTGTAACTGGATTAGGAGCACCTATAAATGACCCTTTCTATATCGATTATGTAGCTCATGAAATGGGACACCAATTTGGAGCACCACATACTTTTAACAATTCTTGTAGTGGAAATCGCTCAGGCGCTACAGCAGTTGAACCTGGTAGTGGAAGTACCATTATGGCTTATGCTGGTATTTGTCCTCCTAATGTACAAAATAATAGTGACCCTTATTTTTCTACTGTAAGTGTTAGTAATATATATAATTTTGTTACTTCTACAAATGGAAGTTGTTCAGTAAATACTGATTCAGGAAACAATGAACCTGTCATTGTTCTAGATAAATTGTCATATAACATTCCTCACTCAACCGCTTTTGTTTTGGAAGCAACAGCTAGTGATCCTGATGGAGACGCAATAACATACAACTGGGAACAAACAGATACACAAATAGCTACACAACCTCCTGTATCTACTAATAAAAATGGACCAACATTTCGATCTCTTAATCCAACTACAGTAGGATACAGATACTTCCCTAATTTACAATCAATTGTTGATGGTAAATTAACTTTAGAGACAAATCCAGCTCCTATGAACTGGGAAGTTATTCCAAGCGTTGCTCGTACGCTAAAATTCTCTCTTTTAGTTAGAGATAACAATCCTAAAGGAGGTCAAACTGATCGTAAAAATGTTGTACTTGTTACAAAAGATTTCGGTCCATTCAAAGTGACTTCGCAAGCAACAACTGATTATTGGACTCAAAATTATCCAGCATCAATTACTTGGGATGTTGCGGGAACGGATGCAAATGGAATTGATACACAAAACGTAAAAATTTTATTATCGGTTGATGGTGGAAAAACATTTGATTATGTTTTAGCTGAATCAGTTCCAAATAATGGAAAATATGATTTTACAGTTCCAACAAATGTTACCTTGACAAAAGAAGCGCGCATTATGATTAAAGCGATTGATAATGTTTTCTTAGCTGTAAATGCTGCAAATTTTGAAATTTCTGATAAATTAGCAACTTCTGAAATCAATTCGAAAGATTTAGCTACGATTTCTCCAAATCCATCAAATGGAATTATCAATTTAGATTTTACAAAATCATTTACATCAGGTAAAATTACGGTGACAGATTTAGCAGGAAGAACAGTTTATTCAAACACGTTAAATTCTTCGAAATCTCAACAAGTTAATTTATCGAATTTATCAAATGGTGTTTACATTGTTTCGATTGAAGCAGGTAACGAACAATTCACGAAAAAAGTGATTATCAAAAAATAATTATTCATAAAAATTACTTTAAATGCCAAGTTGTCTGACAGCTTGGCATTTTTATTTTTTCTCATTACAATTAACTTATCCATAATGGCAGAAATTGGCTATTGGCACGTTTTTCGTTGATTAAAAATCATCAATTTAGAAAAAATAAAAAATACAAATATGTCACAATTAAACATTAAACCATTAGCAGATAGAGTGGTTATTGAGCCTGCTCCAGCAGAAACTAAAACAGCTTCAGGAATTATTATCCCAGATTCAGCAAAAGAAAAACCACAAGAAGGAATTGTAGTTGCAGTTGGTAATGGTAAAAAAGACGAACCAATGACAGTTGCAGTTGGTGACAAAGTTCTTTACGGTAAATATTCAGGAACTGAATTAAAATTAGAAGGTAAAGATTACTTAATCATGCGTGAAGCTGATATTTTGGCAATTATCTAAATTTAGTTGTAATAAGTAAAATGTATTAAGTACAAAGTAACTTATTTTTTAATTTTTAATCATATTCGACTTAAGACTTAAGACTTAAGACTTAAGACATCAAAACATAAATAAAAATGGCAAAAGATATTAAATTCGATATTGAATCAAGAGACGCTTTAAAAAGAGGTGTTGATGCATTAGCAAATGCAGTTAAAGTAACATTAGGACCAAAAGGTCGTAACGTAGTTTTAGAAAAATCTTTCGGTGCTCCACATGTAACTAAAGACGGAGTTTCTGTAGCAAAAGAAATCGAATTGGAAGATCCAATCGAAAACTTAGGTGCGCAAATGGTAAAAGAAGTTGCTTCTAAAACAAACGACGTTGCTGGTGATGGTACTACAACTGCTACAGTTTTAGCTCAAGCTATCGTTCGCGAAGGTTTGAAAAACGTTGCTGCTGGTGCAAACCCAATGGACTTAAAACGTGGTATTGATAAAGCTGTTGCAGGAATCGTTGCTAACTTAAGAGAGCAATCTCAAGAAGTTGGTGATTCATCAGAAAAAATCAAACAAGTTGCTTCTATCTCTGCAAATAACGATGATACAATAGGATCATTAATCGCAGAAGCTTTTTCTAAAGTTGGAAAAGAAGGTGTTATCACTGTTGAAGAAGCGAAAGGAACAGAAACTTATGTTGACGTTGTAGAAGGGATGCAATTCGATCGTGGATATCAATCTCCTTACTTCGTTACAAATGCAGATAAAATGATTGCTGAATTAGAGAATCCTTACATCTTATTATGTGAGAAAAAAATATCTAACTTACAAGAAATCTTACCTTTATTAGAGCCAGTTGCTCAATCAGGTCGTCCATTCTTAATCATTTCTGAAGAAGTTGAAGGTCAAGCTTTAGCTACTTTAGTAGTGAACCGTTTAAGAGGATCTTTAAAAATTGCTGCTGTTAAAGCACCAGGATTCGGAGATCGTAGAAAAGCAATGTTACAAGATATCGCAATCTTAACAGGAGGAACTGTTATTTCTGAAGAGCAAGGAATTACGTTAGAAACTGCTACTTTAGAAATGTTAGGTACTGCAGAAAGAGTAGTTATCGACAAAGACAATACAACTATTGTTAACGGAGCTGGTGATGCTGAGCAAATCAAATCTCGTGTTAACCAAATTAAAGCGCAAGTAGAAACAACTACTTCTGACTACGATCGCGAAAAATTACAAGAGCGTTTAGCTAAATTAGCTGGAGGTGTTGCTGTATTATACGTTGGTGCTGCTTCTGAGGTTGAAATGAAAGAAATCAAAGACCGTGTTGATGATGCTTTACACGCAACTCGCGCTGCTGTAGAAGAAGGTATCGTTGCTGGTGGTGGTGTTGCTTTCGTTAGAGCTTTATCTAACTTAACAATTGACACAACAAATGCTGACGAAGCGACAGGTGTTAAAATTGTAACGCGTGCAGTTGAAGAACCATTACGCCAAATCGTTCACAACGCTGGTGGAGAAGGTTCTGTAGTTGTTGCTAAAGTAAAAGAAGGAAATGGTGATTTCGGATACAATGCAAAAACTGACGAATATGTAAACATGATCGAGGCTGGAGTTATTGATCCAACTAAAGTTGCTCGTGTTGCATTAGAAAACGCTGCTTCTGTTGCAGGTATGTTAATTACTACTGAAGCGGTTGTTACAGAAATTAAAAAAGATGAGCCAGCTATGCCGCCAATGGGAGGCGGAATGCCAGGAATGATGTAATCATCAACTCATAAAAATATACAATAGAAAAAGCCATTCAGAAATCTGAATGGCTTTTTCATTAAGTCATAAATAATAAAAACTATATAATCGTCGATTTTCCCATCAATACATTTTCAAAATTGAAATATGAATGATGATCATGATCGCTCAATAATATCTTCGCAATATAATTTGCTACAACAGATGTCGAATAATCACTCGTTTCATCTAAATCTGAAGTTACAATCAAATTATTAATCGCATTTTCCACCGCATTTTCTATTGCTTTCGCACCTTCTTCTAATCCCAAATAATGCAACATCATTGCAGCACTCAAAATAGAAGCCATAGGATTTGCAATTCCTTTTCCTTTTGCTTGTGGATACGAACCATGAATAGGCTCGAACAATGCATTTTCTGTACCAATAGAAGCCGAAGGCAACAAACCTATACTTCCTCCAATTACACTTCCTTCATCCGAAATAATATCGCCAAACATATTCTCAGTCAAAATCACATCAAATTGTTTTGGATTGATAATTAATTGCATCGCTGCATTATCAACAAACAAGAAATCTAATTCAACTTCTGGATATTCTTGGCTAATATCCATCGCAACTTTTCTCCACAAACGAGACGTGTCCAACACATTTGCCTTGTCTACCAACGTTACTTTTTTACGACGTTTCATTGCTTCCTGAAAAGCTAAATGTGTAATTTGTTCAATATCTTTTCTATTGTACGAACACGTATCATAGGCATGCGAACCATCTTGCGCCGTAAATTTTTCTCCGAAATAAATTCCATTAATCAACTCACGAAAAATAACCATATCTGTTCCTTCGATGTGCGAACGTTTCAATGGACTTTTCCCCAACAAAGATTCGTAAGCCTTAATTGGACGGATATTTGCAAATAAACCAAGTTCCTTTCTCAGCTTTAACAAACCTTGTTCGGGACGAACTTTAGCGTTCGGATTATTGTCATATTTTAGATCTCCAATAGAACCAAACAAAACCGCATCTGCATCTTTACATAATTGCAATGTCGCATCAGGCAAAGGATTTCCCGTTTCGTCTATTGCAATTGCACCAATCAAAGCTTCCTCAAATTCGAAATTATATTTAAAAATTTGTTCTACGACTTTCAGAACTTTTATTGTTTCCGAAACGACTTCTGGTCCTATTCCATCGCCAGAAAGTACTGCAATTTTATGCGTTTTCATGTTGTAAAGATTTATGGTTTTGTTCGTAAGTTTCTATTTTATCTTTTTGACTGATTAAAAAATCGATGTCATCATATCCATTTAATAAACAGATTTTTTTATAAGAATCAACATCAAAGTAGATGGTTTGATCTTGAATTTTTAAGGTTTGATTTTCTAAATTAACTTCAAATTCTGTTGAAGGATTTTGATCGATGATTTCAAAAATTTGATTTAAAATTTCATCTGAAACAACGATTGGTAAAATTCCGTTATTCAATGCATTTCCTTTGAAAATATCTGCAAAATAACAACTAATCACCACATCAAATCCGTAATCTTTGATTGCCCAAGCAGCGTGTTCGCGGCTACTACCACAACCAAAATTTTTACCTGCAACTAATATTTTTCCTGCATATTTTGAATCATTCAGCGGAAAGTTATCAATTGATTGATTATCTTGATTAAATCGCCAATCTCTGAATAAATTATCTCCAAAACCTTCTCTACTAATTGCTTTCAAGAAACGAGCTGGAATAATTTGATCGGTATCTATATTTTCTATTTTAATCGGAACAGCCGATGATTTTAATTGATTGATTGAATCCATTTTGAGTAAATTTTAATTGATATCAACAATTTTTCCATGAATTGCAGCAGCAGCAGCAATCAAAGGACTTGCTAATAATGTACGAGAATTTGGACCTTGACGACCTTCAAAATTTCTATTCGAAGTCGAAACACAATATTTTCCTTCTGGAACTTTATCGTCATTCATCGCCAAACAAGCCGAACAACCTGGTTCGCGCAATCTGAATCCAGAAGCTTCAAAAATTTTATCCAAACCTTCTTCTATCGCTTGCTTTTCTACTTGTTTCGATCCTGGAACAATCCACGCTGTTACATTTTCATTGCGCTGTTTTCCTTTCACATAATTTGCCACTTCACGCAAATCTTCGATTCTTGCATTGGTACAACTTCCGATAAACACATAATCAATTGGATGATTGATGATTGATTGATTATCTTGGAAACCCATATATTTCAATGCTTTTTCAAACGATTCTTTTTCATTATCGCTTAACGAATCTTTTGATGGAATGATATCTTTCACCGAAATTCCCATTCCCGGATTCGTACCAAACGTAATCATTGGATAAATATCCGCCGCATCAAATTCTATTTCTTCATCAAAAATCGCATCAGCATCACTTGGTAAAGTTTTCCAATACGCTACTTTTTGCTCCCACTCTTCTCCTTTCGGGGCAAATGGTTTATCTTTTAAATAAGCAAAAGTTGTTTCGTCTGGTGCAATCATTCCGCCACGAGCGCCCATTTCAATCGACATATTACAAACGGTCATTCGACCTTCCATCGACATATTCTCGAAAACATCTCCTGCATATTCACAGAAAAAACCTGTTCCTGCATTTGTTCCAACTTTAGAAATGATATACAAAATCACATCTTTTGGTTGAACATTTGGATTCAATTTTCCATTCACTTTGATTCGCATCGATTTTGGTTTATTCATCAACAAACATTGACTTGCAAAAACCTGCGCCACTTGGCTTGTTCCAATTCCGAAAGCAATTGCTCCAAAAGCACCATGCGTAGACGTGTGACTATCACCACAAACCATACTCATTCCCGGTTGTGTAACGCCCAATTCTGGCGCAATAATGTGAACAATTCCTTGATACGGATGACCTAAGCCATAAAATGTAATATTATTTTTTTCGCAATTAATTGCTAATTGTTCTAATTGTTGTTTTGATAATGGATCTCGAACTGGTTGATCTTGATTGATCGTTGGTACATTATGATCCGCAGTTGCAACAATTTGATCTGGACGAAAAATTGGAATATTTCTCGCTTCTAATTCTGCAAAAGCTTGTGGACTTGTTACTTCGTGAATCAAATGTTTATCAATGTAAACAACTTGGGGTCCATTTTCTACTTGGCTGACAACATGGGCATCCCACACTTTATCGAATAATGTTCTCATGCAAATTTTCTTTGTGTTGTTTGGTTAAACTGATGCATTAATACAAGTAAATCTTCGCGAACAACTTCTTTCTTCAAATCTGCGATTTCTAAAAATTGTTCATATAAAATATCTAATTCATTTTTAGATGTATTAAAACCAATATCTTTCAGACGATAAGCTAACGCCGAACGCCCGCTACGAGCTGTCAGAATAATAGAGGATTCATTGACACCAACATCTGCTGGATTGATAATTTCGTATGTTTCACGATTTTTAATCACACCATCTTGATGAATTCCAGAACTGTGAGCAAAAGCATTCGATCCTACAATTGCTTTGTTTGGTTGCACCATCATTCCCATTGTTTCAGAAGTTAATTGGCTTAATTCTGTTAACATTTGAGCATTGATATCTGTATAGAAATTCAATTCTTTGTGTTGTCTAAAAATCATCACAATTTCTTCTAAAGCTGTATTACCAGCGCGCTCTCCAATTCCGTTAATCGTACATTCTATTTGGCGTGCTCCATTTATTGCTCCTGCAACTGCATTCGCTGTCGCTAAACCTAAATCATTATGATTGTGACAAGAAATAATCACATTATCAATCCCTTGAACATGATCTTTCAAATATTTAATTTTATTTCCGTACTCAAAAGGTAAACAATAACCCGTTGTATCTGGAATATTAAGAACCGTCGCACCAGCTTTGATCACCTCTTCACAAACTTGAGCAAGAAAAGCATTATCCGTTCTTCCTGCATCTTCAGCATAAAACTCAACATCATCTACAAATGTTTTTGCATAAGCAACCGCTTCAACTGCACGTTCGATAATCGCTTCACGATTCGAATTAAATTTGTGAATAATATGAGAATCCGAAGTTCCAATTCCAGTATGAATCCTTGGTTTTACCGCATATTGCAAAGCTTTGGCAGCAGATTCTATATCTTTTTTGTTTGCGCGAGTTAAACCACAAACTGTGGCATTTTTCACTAATTTTGAAATTGCATTTACGGCTTCGAAATCTCCAGGACTTGAAATTGGAAAACCAGCCTCGATTATATCAACGCCTAATTCGTCCAATCGAGCCGCAATTTCTAACTTCTGTTTTTTGTTTAACTTACACCCCGGCACTTGCTCTCCATCTCTCAGTGTCGTATCAAAAATTTGAATCTTCTCAGCACTCATTGCAATTAGTTTTGTTTGTTATTGTGATGTAAAATTAAAATTGTACTAACTTTAAATTTTCAAATTGAAATAGGTTTTACAATTCTTAAAGCCGAAATATTTTATTCAATTATTTCATTTTCAATCTATTATATATAATTTAATTACAATGTCAAATCATAACAAAGACGCACTATTTAGTTTAATAAAGTCGCTTAATCGTTCCGAAAAACGTCAATTCAAGCTTTATGTAAATCGTTTGCAAATTAATGCAGATGCAAAATTTTTGTTATTATTTGAAGCGTTGGATAAGTTGGAAGAATATGATGAAACGTCAATTTTGAAGAAAAAAATTACCACAAAACAACAATTATCAAATCTAAAAGCGCATTTATACAAGCAAATTTTGTTTAGCTTGAGAATGAATCCTTCGCAACAGAATTCGCGTATGCAAATACGTGAACAATTTGATTTTGCTACAATTTTATACCAAAAAGGCTTGCACAAGCAAAGTCTAAAAATGTTGGACAAAGCCAAAACTCAAGCCTTAGATTTTGACGAAAAAGCTATTGCTTATGATATTTTAGAGCTCGAAAAAATTATCGAATCGCAATTTATTACACGAAGTATTTCTGGTCGTGCAGATCAATTGATTGAACAATCGGAAGAGTTAAGTTTACAGAATTTACAAGCGAGTAAATTATCTAATTTATCGCTGAAATTATATAGCATTTTGCTTGAAAATGGATATGCAAAAGATGAAGAAGAAATTAAGAAAATTCAGAATTTCTTTGATTCGGAAACAAAAAATATCGATTTCAAGAAATTAAAATTCAAAGAGAAATTGTGGTTTTATAAAGCAAATGTTTGGTTGTCGATGTTAACGCAAAACCTACATTCTGCCTATGAATTTTCTAAAAAATGGGTTGAGTTATTTTACGAGAAAAAAGAGCGAATTCTTAGTCACCCTGTTTGGTTTATCAAAGGAAATTCATATTTATTGAAAATTTTATATCTGAAAAAAAATTCGGAAGAATTCAAATTTTGGTTTGATAAATTGGAATCTGTTTACGAGATTTTGCCTCAAAATGATAATGTGGAAGCGCTTTGGTTTATCAATAAATTTAATAGTAAACTGAATTATTTTTTCATTAATCCAAAAGAAAATATTAGCCCTTTTTTAATTAAAGATATTTTGCGCGAAATAAAATTGCATCAACATAAAATCGATAACCACCATATTTTAGTGCTTTATCTAAAAATAGCTGCGTATTATTTTCTGAATAAAGATTGGGATAATTCCTTTGATTATTGTCAAAAAATTATCAATAGTGAATCTACAATTCAAGAAGATTTACATTTTTACACCTTGGTTTTGATTATGATGAATTTATATGATTCTGGCAACGATCAAGAATTGGATATGTATTCGTACAAAACGCATCAATTCTGTAAAAAGATGAAAAATAGTAACATTATTACACGAAAAATTAGTTTATTTTTTATTGAATTAAATGATTTGTATCCTCATGAAAAAGTTAAAGCTTTCAGAGAATTAGATGATTTCTTGAAAGATTCGGACAATGAAAATTTGTTGCGTAGAAATACCAATTATATCAACCTTAGACGTTGGATGGAAGATAAAATTTAATAATAATTCCACTAAAATTATCATTTATCATATATTTACAACTAATTAACACTAAACATTATGTATCAAGATTACAAAGTTGGCGAACACAAAACCAATCAAGGTTTGAGATTAGCAAATTATTTAATAGATGGCATAGTATACTTGATATGTACATTTATTATTGGATTGATATTAGGTGTAGTAGCAGTAATGATGAATTTCCAATTACCTGAAAGCAATTTGATTTATAATATTATAGCAGCAATTGTTTTAGTTTTTTATTACTTTCTGATAGAATCTATCACAAAAGGACGTTCTATTGGCAAATTAGTTACCGGAACAAAAGTTGTGATGATAGATGGTTCTACACCTACCACGAAAGATTATTTTATGAGAAGTCTTTGTAGAATAATTCCTTTTAAGTTTTATCTTTTTTAGGAGAAAATGGTTGGCACGATAAGATTTCTAAAACTACAGTTGTCAATAAAAAAGCTTTTGAATTAGATTTATCACAAGCAGACAACATCGAAAGTATCGGAAAAACAGAGTTTGAATAATTTTCTATAAAATAAAATCTATTCAAATTATCTCAAAACAATAATTTATGTAAAAAATCATTGTTTTTTCTGCGTATTATTTCGCAAAAAAGGCTATTTATTAATACCTTTGCAACGTAAATATATTTTTGAGAAATGGAAAAACAACCTCAAGAGGTAGTGTTAGTTGGTGCTGGTATCATGAGTGCTACTTTAAGCATACTTCTTAAAAAAATAAATCCGGCTATTAAGATTTCTGTTTTCGAAAAATTAGATAAGATTGGATTTGAAAGTTCTGATGCTTTCAATAATGCAGGTACTGGTCACTCTGCTTTTTGCGAATTGAATTATACGCCAATGGACAAAAATGGAGTGGTTAATATTGATAAAGCAATTAATATTGCAAAACAATTTGAAACTTCTAAAGAGTTTTGGTCTTACTTAGTCGAAAATAATTACGTTTCTTCTCCCGAAAAATTCTTACGTCCTACTCCACACATGTCTTTTGTTTGGGGCGATGACGATGTAAATTTCTTGAAAAAACGTTACGAAAAATTATCTCAACATCCTTTATTTAAGGATATGGAATATTCTGATGATGTTTCTAAAATCAAAGAATGGGCTCCATTAATTGTTGATGGTAGAAAAGGTAATGAAAAAGTCGCGGCAACGCATATGAACTTGGGAACTGATGTGAATTTTGGTGAATTAACGCGTCAAATTTTCAAAGGTTTACAAGACAAAAAAGAAATTACGTTAGAAACTGAACACGAAGTAAAAGACTTAACTCGTCTTAGCAACGGAAAATGGGCAGTTAAAGTAAAAGATTTAAAATCTGGAAATAACAAAGCACTTAATGCTGATTTCGTATTTATTGGTGCAGGTGGAGGAGCAATTTTATTGTTGCAAAAATCTGGAATTCCAGAATCGAAAAAATTTGGTGGTTTTCCAGTTGGTGGACAATGGTTAATTTGTCAAAACGAAGAAGTCATCAAAAAACATCATGCAAAAGTATATGGAAAAGCAAAAATTGGTGCACCACCAATGTCTGTTCCTCACTTAGATACACGTGTTATTGATGGAAAACAATCTTTATTATTTGGACCATTTGCAACATTCTCAACAAAATTCTTAAAATACGGATCTAATTGTGATTTATTCAAATCTGTAAACTTAGGAAACGTAGGATTTTTGATGAATTGTGGTTTAAACAATATCGATTTAACAAAATACTTGGTAGAACAAGTGATGTTGTCTAAAGCGAAAAAAGTAGAAGAATTACAAGAATATTTCCCAGAAGCGAAATTAGACGATTGGTTCGAACAAACTGCTGGACAACGTGTACAAGTAATCGAAAAACAAGACGGAAAAGGAGTTTTGAAATTTGGTACAGAAATCGTTACATCTCAAGATGGAACAATGTCTGCTTTATTAGGAGCATCTCCAGGAGCATCTACATCTGTTAGCGCAATGTTGAACTTGATGAAACAATGTTTCCCAGACTTGATGAAAAACAACTGGAACGAAGCGATCAAAGAAATGATTCCTTCTTACGGTGAAGATTTAGCACAAGCTGAATTAGTTGAAGCATCAAGAGCACGTACAACTAAAGTGCTTAAAATTTTAGATTAAGATTTTCTTACATCATATAATTATAAATCCTGATATTCATTTATCAGGATTTTTTTGTTTTAAGTAAATAATAACTTTTATAATTACTCAATATATATTTTAGATTGAGTTTCTATCGTTGTTAATTCACTAAAATTAAATTGTATATAGCCAGCCTCACCTTCTTTTTTATTCAAATTAAGTTTAGAACGCCCAATTTCTTGATTATTCATATCTTTTATTTTAACTAAAATATCGCCGTTAAAATCTTTATTGAAAATTAGATAAATTTCTAAAGTATTTGGATTTGTATTTAATATTTTCCCCATCTCAACTCCTTTATTTTTTAATGGATCTAAAATAAAAGCTTCATTTTTTAAAGTTTTTTCAACACCATCATAAGTTGATTTTCCAAAAGAAGTTGCAGAACGACCAGTAAGATCTCCTGTTTTTGAAGACACATTAACAATAAAATCATCTCCTTCGTTCACAATTTTATTATAAGTTTTTGTTACAGTAAGATAAATAGTAAAAATACTTAAAGCAATACACAAAAATAAACTAATAAAAATAGAGCTTTTATAGCCTTTTTGTTTCTTGATGAAAACCTTATAAATGCTAAAAAGCATAAATGCAAATAGTACAATTATTGCAACTATTAAAATGATTATTTTTACCATAGGTTGTTTGGTTTTAATTATTTATAAATCCTAAATCAATATAAAATTTTTATCTGATTTTACAAAATATCATTCATTTATCAGGATTTAATTTTTACACAAAACTTAAAAGCATAAAAAAAGGTTTAAGAATAAATTCTCAAACCTTTTAATTTTTTCTGAACATCTTAGTCTTTCTTGTCTTCGCTTTTGATAATTTCGTATTCAACTTGCATCACTCCTGTGTTGGTGTGACCAATTTCGCTGAATGCAGCTTGACTTAAGTCTAAAACTCTAGATTTAGCGTATGGACCTCTGTCGTTGATTTCTACAACCACAGATTTACCATTTCTGATATTCGTAACTTTTACTTTCGTACCAAATGGTAAAGACTTATGGGCAGCCGTTAGTTCGTGTTTGTCGTACGTTTCACCACTAGCTGTCTTGCGTCCGTGGAATTTGTCTCCATACCAAGAAACAACTCCTGTCGAGATTTTTCGAGCGCTATTCTCGATAAGTTCTCCAACCAACTTTTCATCTTCAACTGATAATGTATCTTTTTTGATGGTATCATTATCAATATCTTTACTAAATCTTTTCTCAGAAGCTGGCATAATAATTGTGTCATTATTACCAGAATCCTTAAAAATTTTACCATCAGCATTTGCTATTGGAAAAATCATTAACATTGCTATAAACGCTGTAATGCTTTTCGTCATCCTTTAGATATTTCTGATTTACTTTGCAAATTTAAGGGTATAAACAGCTTCTTATTTAGAATTATTCTAATCAATTGATTTTTAATTCTAAAATCTCTTGTGCTTTGCGAATTTAGATGCCTACAGCGATTTGTTAATTTAATGTTAAAATAAACTTATAATCCCAATTTTTTTGGCAATTATTTGTTTAAATCGGATATGTTATTGATAATCAATAAATAATCATTTTGTATAATTTGAAGAAATTTATCAAATAAAGAAATAAAAAAGGTAAAGTTTACAAAACTTTACCTTTTCTTAATTTTTAAAGATCTAAAAATCAATTATAAACTAGCTAAAATGTCTTTTACTTTAGCTGAAATTAATTTTCCTTCCGCTTTACCAGCTAATTTAGATGAAGCAGCTCCCATTACTTTTCCCATATCTTTTGGAGAAGTAGCGCCAACCTCTGCAACAATTTCTGTAATTGCAGCTGTTAATTCTTCGTCTGATAATTGAGCAGGTAAAAATTGTTGAATAACTTCTGCTTGCGCCAATTCTTTTTCAGCTAATTCTGCACGGTCGTTTGCTTCGAATTGTTCAGCAGCTTCTTTACGTTGTTTTACTAATTTTTGTAATAAAGCAATTTCTTGATCTTCTGATAATTCTCCGTTAGCACCAGATGTTTTTGCTAATAATAATTCAGATTTTACAGCTCTTAAAGCTTCTAAAGCAACAGTATTTTTAGCTTTCATCGCTTCTTTTAACTGTGCCATTATTTGAGTTTCTAAATTCATTTGTTTTGCTTTTAGACTACAAATTTAAGACAAAAAAAGGCTCATCGCAAAAGCAATGAACCTTTTCTATAATAAGAATATTTTTTACGAGTGATCGTTTGTTAATCTACGTTATCGTGTAGAAAATTGTTTGGACGAATTTGTGTTTCGTTGTTACGATTCGTTCCGACAGAAAAATCAGAAGATTGATTATCATTACGATCAGATAAATTCAATCCTTGACGTTTGTAAGCAGGAATTGCTTCGTATTCGTCTACTTGAGAATTCGTCATCGTATTGTTGAATTTAAAATTAAATTGTTTCAAACGATTTCTTCTCTCTTCAATCATACTATTCAATTCAGGATCATTTGATTGCTCAATTGGCTGATTAAATGAGTCTACAGCAACTTGCACTTCTTCTGCTTGTGGTGCAGTTGATTGAGCTACATTAGACTGAATTGGTTCTACATTTCCATATCCTTCGTTCTTTGGAGCTTGGTATCCAGCATAATTATTTTGAGGATAATTTGACTGTTCTGAAGCTACAGGATTAGAATATGAATTATATGATTGATTATTATTTACATTATTCGTTGGTTCTTGTGGACGATTAAAATCAGATTTCAAACGTGGTTCGAAATCATCGTAAGAACGTCTTTCTTGTACTGGCTCATCTTCAATATCATCTAAAACATAACGCTTTGGAGAATTATTTTCTTCGAAAGATTCTTCTGGCGTATTGTGATAAGTTTGTTGTTGAAAACTTTGGTTAATATCTGCTTGACGATAATTATTTTGCGGAGCCTCTGGCGTTTGATTTTGTTGAGGCGTTTGTGGTGCTTGTTGAGAAGCATTAGAACGACCAAAATCTAACGTCATTGGTTTTACACGATTCACAAAAGGTTGTTCAACTGATAATGTTTTATTTATTGGTTGTTCTTCCTCTAATGTGTGTACAATTTTTTGTTCCTCTTTTCCTGTATAAGCTTGATCTTCTGTAGGAAAACCAGTTGCTACAACAGTTACAGAGATAGAATCTCCTAAATCTAAGTCTTCACCAATACCCATGATAATATTTGCACTATTACCAGCTTCTTGTTGAATGTAATCATTGATAATACCGATTTCGTCCATTGTAATTTCGTTATTACCAGATAAAATCAATAACAATACATTACGCGCACCTGTAATTTTGTTGTTGTTTAACAATGGAGAATCTAAAGCAGAAGAAATTGCATCTTTCGCTTTGTTTTCACCAGAACCTTGTGCAGATCCCATAATTGCTGTACCAGAATTTTTAAGTACTGTACGCGCATCACGTAAATCGATGTTCATTGCATAGTGTTGTGTAATAACTTCTGCAATCCCTTTAGCCGCTGTTGTTAAAACCTCATCAGCTTTTGAGAAACCATTTTTGAAACCTAAGTTTCCATATAATTCACGCAATTTATCATTGTTAATAACAATCAATGAATCTACGTTTTGTCTTAATTTTTCGATACCTTTTTCGGCTTGTTCCAACCTCATTCTTCCTTCGAAAAAGAATGGCGCTGTAACAATCCCTACTGTTAAGATATCCATTTCTTTTGCAATACCAGCAATTACTGGCGCTGCTCCGGTTCCTGTACCACCACCCATTCCGGCAGTAATAAAGACCATTTTAGTTCCTTCGTCTAAAACAGCTTTTACATCATCCATACTTTCAATAGCAGATTGCTCTCCTACCTCAGGATTTGCTCCAGCTCCTAAACCTTCTGTTATTGCTTGTCCTAATTGAATTCTTGTTGGTACTGGACTATTTGCTAATGCTTGAGAGTCCGTATTACAAATTACAAATTCTACACCTGCAATTCCTTGTTCAAACATGTAGTTTACGGCATTACTACCTCCACCACCTACTCCGATTACTTTGATAGCTTGAGATCGGCTCTTTGGTAAGTTGAACACAATATCTCCTGTTAACATATCACTCATATTCTTCTTATTAAATTGGTTCGTAATTTATTCTAGTTTATTCTTATTATTCAGTTTCGTTGATCATTTGGATAAATTTATCCGTCCATTTCGAAAAGAAATTTTTCTTTTCTGGTTTAGATTTAGCTTCTTTCTTTTCTCCAATTTCTTGATCCAAGAATTCGTCCACTATTTCTTCTCTTTTTGGTTTTTGGATAATTTCTTCCTCAACAACAATTTCAGCTTTTACAGTCTTTTTTTGTTGCGTTGGTTGAATTCCAATTTCTAATTCTTCTTGGTTATTTAAATTATTAATAACTGGTTTTTCATAAATTTCGTGCTGATAATTCGCCGCTAATTCTTCTAAACCTTTCATTAATAATCCAACAGATGTTGCATATTCTGGTCCGCTAATTTCCTCAGCTTTTGCACCAACAATATGTTCGTTAGAGTATCCAATTCTTACATCCATTCCTGTTACATATTCTGTAAGTTGACGAATGTGTTTCAATTTAGATCCACCACCTGTTAAAACGATTCCTGCAATCAATTTTTTGTTTTGATCTTCGCAACCGTAGTTTTTCAATTCCAAATATACTTGTTCCAAAATTTCCTGCACACGTGCGTGGATAATTTGAGACAATCTTTTTAATGATATTTCTTTTGCTTCACGTCCTTTTAAACCAGGAATCGATACAATTTCTGTTTCTTTATTTTCTCCTGGCCAAGCAGAACCAAATTTTTCTTTTAAAGCTTCGGCTTGCTTTCCAATAATAGAACATCCAACTTTGATGTCTTCTGTAATCACATTTCCTCCAAACGGAATAACAGATGTGTGACGAATAATATTATCCTTGAAAATTGCAATATCTGTTGTTCCACCACCTATATCGATCAATGCAACACCAGCTTCTTTTTCTTCTTCACTAAGCGCAGCACTAGACGATGCAATTGGTTCTAAAGTAATACTTGCCAAACGTAAACCAGCAGCTTTTACACAACGTGCAATATTTCGGATAGATGAAACTTGTCCTACAACCACATGGAAATTAGCTTCTAAACGACTTCCGTACATTCCGATTGGTTCGCGGATTTCACCTTCGTTATCAACCTTAAATTCTTGAGGAAGAACATGGATAATTTCTTCTCCAGGTAACATGACCAATTTATATACTTGATTTGTTAATAACTTTAAATCATTATCATCAATCACGTCTTCTGAATTGGTACGAGTAATGTAATCGCTATGTTGTAAACTACGAATATGTTGTCCGGCAATACCAACAGTAACATCAGTAATTTTGACACCAGATGATCTTTCAGCCTTATCAATTGCTTCTTTTATCGAGTTAATGGTTTGTGTAATATTATTCACAACACCTCTGTGTACACCTAAGCTTTTTGCTTGTCCGTGTCCAAGAATTTCGATTTTTCCGTTTTCATTTTTTCGTCCGACAAGCGCTACAATCTTTGTAGTCCCTATGTCTAAGCCAACTGCAATCTTACTATTGTTCTCCATTTTTTATTCGTTTGGTTGCTACAACTTGGTTTACAAATTTCAAGCTCAATTTTTCATAATCTTCAGTTCCTATAAAATCAATGTATTGATTATAGAATAATTTTAGATTATGTAACTTCTGTTCAAAGTTGTTTAAAGTTCCTAATTCTATATAATAGTTTCCTGTGTTTACAATTAAATTAAAAGAACGTTGTCCCACTTTTTGAATGGCTATGATGTGATTTTTTAATAAATCGTCAGCTTTCAAAGCTTGAACAAATTTACTCAAATCCTCATATTCATTCGGTTTTACATCACCAGAAACTAAAATTACATCCGCTGAATTTAATTTAGATAAAGGCATTTTTCCGCCTTTTGTTGTCAAATAAAATTCATTTTTCAGCGTCTTTATTCTTGCAACTGCTGAGTTTGCTTTTATGTCAAGTCGTAAATGTCCGTTGATATCTTTACTTACTTGTACAGAATCCACAAAAGGACTCTCACTTACTTTTTGTTCGATTTCCTTAACATTCACATCTCGTAGAGATTGTTTCAGAATGTCTTTTCCATCTTTGTTTATAATTTCTCTTATCGATTCATCATTAATAAAATAATTATCAACTGGCTGAACAAACGCCACGTCAATTTTATTCACTGTACGCGAAGCATTCTTAATTACCGTAAAACTAATCAAACCGATTAGCAAGGCAACTCCAAAAATCACTTTTATGATTTTCAATTTACGCTTCACTTAACCACTCTTTTATTGGTTTAACAATTGTATCAATATTTCCTGCTCCCACAGTCAATAATACATCAAAATCTTGTTTTTTGATGTTTGCTAAACTATCTTCTAATGAAGATACTATTTTTTCATTTAAATTCACCTTTTCTAGCAACCAATTTGAAGTAATTCCTTCGATTGGTAACTCTCTGGCAGGATAAATGTCTAATAAAATCAAACTATCTAACTGCGATAAACTTTGTCCAAATTCTTCTGCGAAATCTCTTGTACGTGTAAATAAGTGAGGCTGAAATACTCCCAACACTTTTTTACCTGGATAAAGTTCACGAACTGAACGAATTGCCGCATTCAATTCTGTTGGATGATGCGCATAATCGTCGATGTAAATTTTTCCATTTGCTTCGAAACGATTAAAACGTCTTTTAACTCCAATAAAAGTTGATAAAGCTTCTTTAATTTTATCATGCGGAACACCCATATAATCAGCAACAGCCAAAGCCGCAACCGCATTTTCCATATTGTGATGTCCTGGTAATAAAATTCCGACATCTGTCAAAGATCCATTTGGTGTTCTTACATCAAACACATAATGTCCGTCAATAATTCTTACATTGTGCGCATCGTAATCTGCATCCAAATCCACTCCATATGTAAAAGCTCCATCGAAAGGCAAGCCTTTGTGAACAAATAATTTTTCTTCGACAATTGCTGCAAATTCTTGAAACGATTTTTTCACTTCATCACGTTCTCCATAAATATCCAAATGATCAGCATCATCACTTGTGATAATCGCTAATTTTGGAGAAAGACGTAAGAAAGAACGGTCAAACTCATCAGCTTCTGCAACTGTATATTTAGAACCATTTAAGATGATATTCGAATCGTAATTTTCTGCAATACCACCTAAAAAAGCTGTACATTCTACATTAGCAACTTTTAGAATATGTCCTAAAATAGACGAAGTCGTTGTTTTTCCGTGCGTTCCCGCAACACCAATATTGTATGTATGTTTGGTAATTTCACCTAACACTTCAGAACGCTTCATTACTTTAAAATCATTCACTAAAAAATAATTTAGTTCTGAATGATCTTTTGGTACCGCTGGCGTATAAATTACCAACGTATTTTCTGGATTAATTCCTGCTGGAATTAACTCGATGTTATCTTCGAAATGAATATCAATTCCTTCAGCAATCAATTCAGTTGTTAACTCGGTTTGTGTTTTATCATAACCAGCAACTTCTTTTCCGATTGACTTGAAGAAACGTTCCAAAGCACTCATTCCGATTCCTCCTGCACCGATGAAATAATAATATGTTTTATCTAAAATATTCATTATAATAAATTCAATAATATATCTACAATCTCTTTTGTCGCATTCGGTTTCCCTAATTGCTTAATGTTTTGAGATAATTTATTTTTTAATTCTTCATTGTTCGCCAAAGCAATTACTTCTTTGACTAAAATTTGTTTTGCATCTGCATCTTTCACCATAATCGCTGCATCCTTCTCAACCAATGCTTGTGCATTTTTGGTTTGATGATCTTCTGCTGCTGTTGGCAATGGAAGCAAAATAGTTGCTTTTCCAACAATACACAATTCCGAAATTGCCATTGCTCCTGCACGAGAAACAATCATATCCGAAGCTGCATACGCATCTTTCATGTTATAAATAAATTCGGTTACATGAATCGTTGGATATTTATCGCCAACCAAATTTTTGATTTTTTGATAATCTAACTTTCCTGTTTGCCAAATCAATTGAACGCCACTTGCAACAAATTCGTCAAGGTTTTCTAACCAAGCGTTGTTCATTGCTCTTGATCCTTGCGAACCTCCAACAGATAAAATAGTTGGTTTTTCTGGATCTAATCCAAAAGCTGAAATTGCTTCTGCCTTTGATGGTAAATTTTGAAAAATTTCGGCACGAATAGGATTTCCTGTATAATGCACTTTTTCTTGTGGAAACTGTGAAATTCCTTCGTAAGCTGTACAAATTGCACTCGCTTTATTTTTCAAAATTTTGTTGGTAACTCCCGGAAACGAATTTTGTTCTTGTAATAAAATCGGAACATTTTTGCTTCCTGCTACCCACAACATTGGTCCACTTGCATAACCTCCTGTACCAACAGCTAAATCTGGCTGAAAATCTTTGTAGATTTTTTTTGCAAGACTTAAGCTTTTTATCAATTTAAAAGGGAACTTTAAATTCGCTTTCATGTTACTTCTATCAAATCCAGAAATTGGCAAACCTTTTATGTCATATCCAACTTTTGGCACTTTTTCCATTTCCATTCTTCCTTCTGCTCCAACGAACAAAATTTGTGCATCTGGCAAACGTCTTTTAATTTCGTCTGCAATTGCAATGGCTGGATAAATATGTCCACCTGTTCCTCCGCCGCTTATTAAAACTTTAGGCGATGTCTTCGATGTATTCTTCACTTAATACTTTTCTATCTTGTTCTAATTCTTCTTGCGATTTAATCTGAGTACTTACACTCAAAATTATTCCGAACGAAATACATGTCATCCAAATGGATGTTCCTCCGTAACTAATCATTGGTAATGGTTGCCCCGTTACTGGAATTAAATTAACCGCTACCGCCATGTTTACCATTGCTTGTATAATAATTGGTAAGCCCACTGCAAACACAAGTAGCGTACCAAAAACGGTATGAATCTTTGATGCGATGATACAAATCCGTATTAAAATCAGAAGGAAAATTCCAATTAATAGAATTGCACCAATTGCACCATATTCTTCTACAATAATCGCGAAGATAAAATCGGATGATGACTGAGGTAAAGTTTGTTTGAAAACACTTTTTCCTGGTCCAGCCATTTCATTCAATCCTCTTGCAATTGCAGCTTTTGCGTGTAAAACTTGATAACTTTCTAATCCAGAATCATCATTAAATTTCTCGATACGTGACATCCATGTGTGCACACGAGAATTTGTTACTAAATCTGGTCGAGATAAAGCCATCCACACAAATCCGCCACCAAGAATAAAACCTACCGCAGCAATTGTAAATAAATATTTGAATGGAAATCCACCAATAATCAACAATATTCCACACATTCCAGCTAACATCAACGCTGTTGAACCATTAGAAGGAAAGATTAATCCTACAATTACAATAATTGGTAAGAATAATGGAACTGCTGTGTTTTTCCACGTATATTCTTTGTCTCTATTTTTTGTCAAATAACGAGCTATATAAATCAACAACGCTTGCGAAGCAATCATCGAGGGTTGAATACCAATTCCAGTTCCCGGAATCGTTAACCAACGTGCAGCATTTGCACCTCCAATGGTTTGTCCTTGTACGAGCGTTATTGCCAAAACTCCAGAAAGTATAACAACAGCTGTTAAAGCAAACAAACCAAACCAACGATAATCAATACGTTGTAATCCATAAATGATAAATAAACCAATTAATAAAATCACTGCGTGTTTACCTAAATGCCCAAAAATAGTACCCGATCCTACCGTATACACCAAGTTAGAACTTGCTGAATAAACAGGTAAAAACGAAAATAGTGCTAACAATAAAATGAAAGCCCAAAGCGGTTTATCGCCTTTAAAATATTTTTGTACGATGTTAGACATTGGTTGGTTGTGTTATTATAATTTGCGTACGTTTTCTTTAAATTGATCTCCACGATCTTCATAACCATTGAACAAATCGAAACTTGCACAAGCTGGTGACAGAAGAACCGTTTCTCCTTTTGTTGCTAATTTATATGATTGCTCTACACAATCTTTCATTGTATTTGTCTCAACAATTGTATCGATATATGGACTGAAAAAATCAACAATTTTTGCGTTATCAACACCCAAACAAACAATTGCTTTCACTTTCTTTTTCACGAAAGGTAAAACTTCGTTGTAATCGTTTCCTTTATCAGTTCCTCCAACAATCCAAACAACTGGCTTTGTCATACTTTCCAAAGCAAAATATGTTGCATTCACATTTGTTGCTTTAGAATCGTTGATAAAATCAATTCCTCCAATTGTCAAAACAGGCTCTAAACGATGTTCAACAGATTTGAAATCTGATAAACTCTTTTTTAAATCCTCATTATTGATATCAATAATTTTTGCAGCTACAGCCGCAGCCAATGAGTTAGAAACATTGTGTTTTCCAATTAATCCTAAATCATTCACTAACATTGTAAAATCACCATTCGAATCGTTCACACGGAACAATTCATTGTTTGCGTATGCTTCATTTGTTGCATCCATCATTGTGAACGGTTTGCGATGAGCACGAATATCAATCTGATCAATCATCTCCATTGTTTTTGGATCATCCAAATTGTAGATAAAATAATCGTTTTCATCTTGGTTTTCAGTAATTCTGAATTTAGCCTTTGCATACAAATCAAACTGATAATTGTATTGGTCTAAATGATCTGGTGTAATGTTCAGCAAAATCGCAACATACGGTTTGAAATCTGTTTTGATATCATCTAACTGAAAACTACTTACTTCTAATACATAATAATCGAAGTTGTCTTCTGCGACAGATTTTGCAAAACTTTTTCCGATGTTACCACCTAATCCTACATTTAATCCAGCTTGCTTTAGGATATGGAACATCAAACTTGTTGTTGTTGTTTTTCCATTAGATCCTGTAATCGCAATAATTTTTGCATCTGTATAACGAGACGCAAATTCAATTTCAGAAATAATTGAAATTCCTTTTTCTTCTAATTTCTGAATTAGCGCTGCTTTTTTTGGAATACCTGGACTTTTCATTACTTCATCGGCATTCAGAATTAATTCTTCTGTGTGCTGACCTTCTTCATAAGCAATTCCGTGCTCCTCCAAAAGTTGTTTATACTTGTCTTTTATTTGTCCCATGTCCGAAAGAAAAACATCAAAATTTTCTTTCTTCGCAAGAATAGCTGTTCCTACGCCACTTTCTCCTCCTCCTAAAACGACTAATCTTTTCATTTTTTATCTAATCTTTAAGGTAATAATACTAATTACCGCTAAAATGATTCCGATGATAATTGCACGCACCACGATTTTACTTTCGTGATAACCTAACTTCTGAAAATGGTGATGTAGAGGAGACATCAAAAAGATTCTACGACCTTCACCAAATTTCTTTTTCGTGTACTTGAAATAAGACACTTGTAACATTACTGATAAACTTTCTGCGAAAAATATTCCGCACAAAATTGGTAGTAACAATTCTTTACGAACGATAATTGCTAAAACAGCAATAATTCCTCCGATTGTTAAACTTCCTGTATCACCCATGAACACTTGAGCCGGATAAGTATTGTACCAAATAAATCCGATCAAACCTCCAAGGAAAGCTCCACAGAAAATCAAGACTTCTTCTGAACGCGGAATAAACATAATGTTCAGATAATCGGCAAACATTAAGTTTCCAGAAACGAAAACAAACATCGAGATTGCCGCCATAATTACAGCCGAACTACCTGCTGCTAAACCGTCGATTCCATCTGTTAAATTTGCTCCATTCGAAACTGCTGTAATGATAAAAATTACCGCAAAAATAAAAATCGCTGCAACCGCCCATGTTGGTCGATCTTGCGCATCCATCCAAAATAAAATATCAGAATAGTTAAATTCATTTCCTTTCACGAAAGGCATTGTTGTTTCCAACGTTTTTTCTTCAGGACCAAATTTTATTTGTCGGCTGTATTCTGTTTGTTCTGTTCCTACAGGCGTTTTTACTCTATTTTCTTGATGTTTTACGGTAACTGTTGGACTGAAATAAAGCATTAATCCAACTACAACTCCAAGACCAACTTGTCCTAAAATTTTAAATTTACCTTGTAAACCTTCTTTGTTTTTTCTAAAAACTTTGATGTAATCGTCTAAAAAACCAATCACACCTAACCAAATTGTTGAAACCAACAAAATGATAATGTAAATATTATCTAATCTCGCAAAAAGTAAAGTAGGAATTAATGTTGCCAAAATGATAATTAAACCACCCATTGTTGGCGTTCCTGCTTTTTCGATTTGTCCTTTTAAACCTAAATCACGAACAATTTCGCCCATTTGTTCTTTACGTAAATAACTGATGATTCGTTTTCCGTAAAACAAACTGATGAACATTGCCAATAAAATTGCCATTCCCGCGCGGAAAGACGTGTATTGAAACATACGCGCTCCTGGAAAATGGATACCTTCTAAATAATCAAATAAATAGTATAACATTCTTTATTTGTTCAATATTTTACTCAATTCTGATGCAACTTCTACATCAGAAAAATGTGTTCTTACTCCGTTAATTTCTTGATACGTCTCGTGACCTTTTCCCGCAATCAAAATAATATCTTTTGGTTCGGCCATTTTAAGTGCTGTTTTTATAGCTTCTTTTCGATCTGTAATCTTCAAGGTGCGATTATAAAATTGCGCTTTTACACCAACTTCCATCTCGCGAAGAATTTCTTCTGCATCTTCGGTTCTTGGATTATCTGATGTAAAAATGGCAAGATTAGATTTTTCGCTCGCGATATCCGCCATTTCTGGACGTTTTGTTTTATCACGATCTCCACCACAACCTACAACTGTTATTAGTTTTTCATTTTTGGTACGAATTCCTTCGATTGTATCCAATACATTTTCTAACGCATCAGGCGTATGTGCATAATCTACGATTACGATAATTCCTGATTCTGTTTTGAATGTTTGAAAACGACCATCAACATTTCCAAGTGTACTCAATGCTTTTAGAACTTCTAATTCATCTTGTCCTAAAATTGACGCCACACCAAAAACTAATAATAAATTATATGCATTGAATTGACCAATTAATGATGTCCAGAATTCTTTTCCATTGAATTCTAATTGCATTCCATCAAATTGGTGTTCAATAATTTTTCCTTTAAAATCTGCATCAGTTTTTAGTGCGTACAATTTTTTCGTAGCAACTGTATTCTGAAGCATTACTTTTCCGTTTTTATCATCTGCATTCGAAATCGCTGTAGACGTTTTTGGTAAATCGTCGAAGAATTTCTTTTTTGCTGCAAGATAATTTGCAAACGTTTTGTGATAATCTAAATGATCATGTGTGATATTCGTAAATCCAGCCACTTCGAAATGCAAACCAGCAATTCTATTTTGATGAATTCCGTGCGAAGAAACTTCCATAAAAGCAAATTCGCAACCTCTATCTACCGCTTCGCGAAACATTTTGTTCAATGTCAAAATATCTGGCGTTGTATGCGTAGACGGAATCACTTCACCATCAATCACAATTTTAATCGTCGAAATTAATGCACAAGCATAACCTAATTTTGTAAACAATTCGTACAACAAAGTTGTCGTTGTTGTTTTTCCATTCGTACCTGTAACTCCAACAAGTTTTAAATCTTTTGTTGGATTTCCATAAAAGTTAGAAGCTAAAATACCTAATGCAATCGTTGAATTCTCAACTTTCACATACGTTACTCCATCAACTAAATTTTCTGGCAAAACTTCGCAAACAATTGCTTTAGCACCTAAACCAATCGCTTTTTCTATATACTGATGACCGTCAACTGTAACTCCATTTACAGCGACAAAAACATCATCGTTTGATACTTTTCTTGAATCAAATTGAATATTATTGACTTCAACTTTTGTTGAACCAATCGTTTCTGAGATGGAAACTTTATATAATAAATCAACTAAATTTCTCATCCTTCCAACATTAAATAAATTGTCTCACCCTTCTTAAATCTTGTTCCCGCAGGAATGGATTGATTTGTTACTTTTCCAAACCCTGAATATTGTACATCTAATCCTAAATTTTCTAATACCGGAATTGCTTTAGATCCTGTATGACCAGTCACATTTGGTACTATATTTTTAGAATTACTAACATTAATATCATCTCCTTTTTTAAACTCTCTCACTGCGTTCTTTTTTACTAAATCGCGTGGCAAAGGTATGGGAGTTTTTGAATATACCCAATCGGCAATTTTCTTAAAAACCGGAGCAGTTACACTACCTCCATAAAACCCTTTGGCTGTATTTGGTTTGTGCACAACTACGATACAAGAATACTTTGGTTTTTCTGCTGGAAAATATCCTGCAAATGAAGCACGATATTGCATTCCTTTACCATCTCGCTTCCAATAATCAACACGAGCTGTACCAGTTTTACCAGCAATATCATAATTACTATTACTAATAATACGTCCCGTTCCTTGTTCTACTGCACCACGAAGCATTTCTTGCATTTGCTTTACATTTTCCAAAGACGTTAGTTGATCTACTAAAACAACAGGTTCGAAAACTTTATCAGGTTCACCTTTACGCGTGATTTTATCCATAAATAATGGCTTCAACATTTTACCATTATTTGCCACGGCATTGTAGAAAGTCACAATTTGAATTGGAGTTAACTGTAAACCATATCCATAACCCATTACAGGCAACGTAATATTACTCCAAGATTTACTATCTGGACGGTGCATAATTGGACTTCCTTCTCCAAGAATATCTACTCCAAGAGGCGAAGTCATATGCCATTTATCCATTTTTTTGAAGAAAGCTTTCGGGTTTTCTCCGTAATATTTATTTATAATTTTAGCTGTACCAATGTTAGACGATTTTTTCATCACGCCATCTACAGTCAATGTTCCATAACCGTGTGTATCTGTAATCGTACGACCATAGAATTTATAACTTCCACCTCCCGTTTCTACTGTCGAATTTTTATTGATAAAACCATCATCCATTGCAGCTAGCAACGAAACCGTTTTGAAAGTAGATCCTGGCTCTGCAGCTTCACCAACCGCATAGTTATAATCGTCGATATATGTTCCATCTTTTTTGCGAGATAAATTCACAATTGCACGAACTTTCCCTGTCTGAACTTCCATCACAACAACACTTCCGTGTTGCGCTTCAAATTCAGAAAGTTGTTTGTACAAAGCATCATAAGCAACCATTTGTAAATCGGCATCTATTGTTGTGTAAACAGATGAACCTGCTTGAGGCTCTTGCTCCCAACTTTTCATTGGTTTCCATTTTCCACGTCCCATAAATTGCTCCCAACGACGACCTTCAATACCGCTTAATAAGTCAGAATAAGCTCCTTCTAATCCTACTTTTCCGCGTTGATCATCGTAACCAATTGTACGAATACCAATATCTTGAACAATTAATTCTCGTTTTGATTCAGTTTCATGAATAAATCCACCTTTGTTTTGACCTTTGTTGAAGATTGGAAATTTTTTGATGCGTTGATATTGCTCATAATCCAAATCTTTCACCAACATCATGTAACGATTTTTCTTTTTACGTTCTGTAGAAAATTTGTCGTAAAAATAAGAGGGAGATTTTGTAAACATCTTACCTAAAGAATCGGCAAGATTGTGCATTTCTGTTTTGAATAATTCATCTTTGATCACCGTCAAATCCACATAAACATTGTGTTTTGTAACAGTTGTAGCCATTAATGCGCCATTAGAAGCATATAAATTACCACGTTCCGCCGTAACGGTATCTAATCTAAAGTTATTCTTTTCAGCAAAACGCTCTAATTCAACCCCTTCTACAATATTAATTCGAAACATAAAAACAATAATAAAGATGGCCCAAATCGCAAGCGCGCCGGCAAATACCCATCCTTTGATGACAATATTGTTTTTATTTTTCGCTGACTTCGTCATAAACTTTGTCTACTATATAATAAGGTTGTTTATCTGGAATTTTCAAACCATACACTGCTGTACGCTCCAAAATTTCCGTTTCTAATTGCATACGCATCAAATCGCGATGCTTATCTGTATATTGAGATTTTAAATCTTCTACTTTATCTTGCAATTCAGCGATTCGAACCACTTTTCGATCAACTAAATGCGAACTCGAAATACTCAAAAAAGCCAAACCTACCAGATACAACATAAACTTCCAGTTTTGTTCTGAGCCAGTTTTAATTAAAAACTCACCTCTCAACAAACCTGTAAAAGTTTTTTTCTCTGGTAATATTTTTTTCTTTTTTGCCATTCCTATTTATTAATCCTCATTACGAACCGCAATACGCATTTTCGCACTACGCGCTCTTGGATTTTCATTAATTTCTTCTTGCGTTGGCACAATCACCTTTGATTGTAAAGGTTTGAAAGGCGCCGACCAATTTCCAAAAACATCACGTTCAGGCTCTCCTTCAAACATTCCGTTTTTCATGTAGCGTTTTGTTAAGCGATCTTCTAACGAATGATACGAAATAATCACCAAGCGACCACCTGGCTTTATCACTTCTCCACATTGCGTCAACATCTCTTTCAATGCAGCCATTTCATCATTTGCTTCAATACGTAATGCTTGAAACATTTGAGCGAAAAATTTATTTTCTTTCATTTTTGGAATGAATGAAAAAATTTGCTTCAACTCATCAATTGTATTAATTTGTTTATCCGCTCTTGCTTTTACAACTTCTCTCGCTAAACGATACGAACCTTGCAATTCCCCAAAATCATAAAAAACACGCGCAAGATCTTCTTCTTCGTATTCGTTAATAATTGTTTTGGCAGATAATTTTGCATTCTGATTCATTCGCATATCCAATTCTCCATCAAAGCGAGTTGAAAAACCTCGTTCTGGTGTATCAAACTGATGAGAAGAAACTCCTAGATCACCCAAAACACCGTCAACTTGTTTTATTCCACGAAATCTTAAATTATTTTTCAAGAATCTAAAATTTTGCTCAACTAACTCAAATCGATCATCATCAATTTTATTGCGAACCGCATCTATATCTTGATCAAATGAAAATAATTTTCCATTTTGATCCAAACGACTTAATATTTCACGTGAGTGACCTCCACCCCCGAACGTACAATCTACATATATACCTGATTCGTTAATAATTAACGCATCAACACTATCTTTTAATAATACTGGATTATGATATTCACTCATCTTCTCCTAAATTTCCCATTACATCTTCTGCCAAAGAAGCAAAATCTAAATCATCTACATTAATCGACTCTTCGTATTTGTCTTTATCCCAAATCTCGATCATGTTTACAGAAGAATTTAGAACGACTTCTTTATTAATTTCTGCAAATTTCACTAAATCTTTTGAAATCTGTAGCCTTCCATTTGCATCAACTTCGACAATTTTTAATCCAGCCGTAAAAATTCTAATAAAATCATTGTTTTTCTTCACAAATCGATTCAATTTATTCAAATCATTCATCACTTTTTCCCATTCTTTCATTGGATGCAGTTCTAAACAATTTTGAAACACAGATCTTTTCAACACAAAGCCATCTTCCAAACATTCAGCAAGTTGTTTCTTCAAACCCGCTGGTATTGGGAGCCTACCCTTTGTATCTACCTTACACTCATATGTTCCAATTAATGAATTCATGATAGAATTTTTCCAAAAATAAAGAAAATATTACCACAAATTACCATTTTTTACCACTTTTATTGAAATAGTTATCAACAATTTAAAATTTAGTATCAGATAGTTATGTTTTTTCTAACGCAAACCCCATGTATAAAATGAGAAATAATGTTTATATAGACCTTGTTTTGATAAGTGATTAATATGGATTGTTAAAGTTTTTCATATAAACCACGAAATAAAAAATATAATTAATTAAATTTGTCGACTTAATATCGAGTAAATGTTTTTTAGCTTAAAGAAAAAAGATAAGTTCTCTTACATAGAAGAAGGAGAGGGACAACCAATTGTTTTGCTTCATGGATTAATGGGTGAACTTAGCAATTTCAGCTCACTTACAAATTATTATGCACAAAGAGGATATAAGGTTTTCGCACCAGAATTGCCATTATATTCTTTATCTGTCATCAATACTAATATCAAAAATATTGCAAAACATGTTGCAAATTTTATTGAAGAAGTCGTTAAAGAACCAGCTATTTTAGTTGGAAATTCTTTAGGAGGACATATTGGTTTGATGGTTTGTCACAGACATCCAGAATATGTAAAAGCACTTTGTTTAACAGGAAGTTCTGGTTTGTACGAAAAATCTTTTGGAGAAACTTACCCAAAACGTGGTAATTACGAATATGTAGAACGTAAAACGCGTGAAGTTTTTTACGATCCTGTTATCGCTACAAAAGAAATTGTAGATGATGTTTTTGACACTGTAAATGACAGAAATAAAGCTATCAAAACTTTATATATTGCAAGAGACGCAATCAAATCTAACATGAAAGATGATTTAAAAGACATCAAAATGCCTGTTTGTTTGATTTGGGGAAAACAAGATAATGTAACTCCACCAGAAGTTGCAATAGAATTTGAAGAAGAATTACCAGACGCTTCTTTATTTTGGATTGATAAATGTGGGCACGCTCCAATGATGGAACACCCTGAATTATTCAACGAAATTTTATACAAATGGCTAATCGAAAAACAATTAGATCCAGCCACTAAAGCATAATTATGATTAAAAAAGCTGAATTCGTAAAAAGTTCGCAAAAATATACAGATTGTCCAGATCCTTTCAAACCAGAATATGCATTTATTGGGCGTTCTAATGTTGGAAAATCGTCATTAATCAATATGTTAGCAGATAAAAAAGCATTAGCTAAAACTTCTGCAACTCCAGGTAAAACTCAATTGATTAATACATTCGAAATGGACGACACTTGGTATTTAGCCGATTTACCAGGTTATGGTTTTGCTAAAGCACCAAAAGGTGTTCGCGGTGGTTTCAATAAAATGATTTATGATTACATTGAGTTTCGCAAGAACTTGGTGAATGTTTTTTTATTGATTGATTCTCGACACACGCCTCAAAAAATAGATTTACAGTTTATGGAATGGTTAGGAAACAAACAAATTCCATTTGCAATTGTGTTTACAAAATTAGATAAACTAACGAGTACACAAATGCAAAAAAACTTGAATCACTACAAAAACGAGTTGTTAAAAACTTGGGAAGAATTACCAAAAATATTTACAAGTTCGGCTTCGAGTAAAATTGGTAAATTAGAAATCTTAGGCTATATTGATAGTTTGAACGAACATCTTGTAGACGAATTCAAGAAAGAACAATACAAAAAAGAATATTAAAAAAGTCGGAACGTTGTTCCGACTTTTTTGTTTATCACTCTCCTAATTCAGCAGATTTTGTTTTCAAATCATTCATACAAGGCTCAATCACTTTCATTAATCGTTCTTGTAATTCCGGCGATGGATTTTTCATTTGCATCATTTCCGCGTATGTAAACTCATCCAACATTTTATCCGTCGAACAATCACAATATTTTGTAATTAATTCTTTTTTTGCCGCAGATATCCCTGGTGTTATTGCCGCTTGTTCACAAGCCGTCATCGCTTGCGATTTTTCCTCCGCATTATTCTTATCGCCTTTAGCATTACAGCTAAAAATTGTTAATCCAAAGATTAATCCTAAAATAATTTTCTTCATAGGTAATAGATTTTAATCTTGTTAAGATAATGATTATTAATTATTTCACAAAATCATTCACAGCTTCAACATAACCTGGTAAACCTTTTCCTGAAATAATTTTCAGACAACTTTCGCCTGTTACACTATTTTTTCTGAAATCTTCGCGCGCATAAATATCCGAAATATGAACTTCTATCACTTTAGTCGTAATCGCTTTTATCGCATCTGCAATCGCATACGAATAATGCGTATACGCACCAGCATTCAAGATAATTCCGTCATATTTAAAACCAATTTCGTGCAATTTATCAATAATATCTCCTTCGTGATTTGATTGAAAATAATGCAACGAAACTTCTGGAAATTGTTTTCTCAATTCATGTTCAAAAAAATCTTCGAAAGTTTGTGTTCCATAAATCTCTGGTTCGCGAACGCCAAGTAAATTTAAATTAGGTCCGTTTATAATTTGTATTTGTTTCATTTTCTTTATTTTATAAATTAAAATTCCTTTTTTTGATCGAAAAAGTTTAATTTTTTCTTTTTTTTAATCAATTTTTTACTTTTTATTAAGTTTTGGCACAAACCTTGTGTATATACAATTACCAACCTATTATCATATAAACCAAAAAAATCAACCAAACCTTAAAATCTCAGTTAACAAATGATTAACTGGGATTTTTAATTTTAGTACCCATACTTTCCCTTCCACTTTTGATTGAGCGATTGTTTATCCACTTGCTCTCGTTTATTATTTCCTGGCTCATAAAAAGTCGTCCCCGAAATTTCATTTGGTAAAAATTCTTGCTCAGCAAAATTTCCTGGAAAATCGTGCGAATATTTATATTCTTTTCCATAATCCAAATCTTTCATCAACTTAGTTGGTGCATTTCGTAAATGCAACGGAACAGGTAAATCTCCTGTTTGTTTCACAACTTGTTGTGCTTTACCAATCGCTAAATAGGTTGCATTACTTTTTGGAGAATTCGCCAAATAAACCGCACATTGGCTCAATAAAATACGAGATTCTGGATAACCAATCACCGAAACAGCTTGAAATGTATTATTCGCCAAAATCATTGCAGTTGGATTTGCATTTCCCACATCTTCGGAAGCTGAAATCAACATTCTTCTCGCAATAAATTTCAAATCTTCACCACCTTCAATCATTCGAGCCAACCAATAAACCGCTCCATTTGGATCTGAACCACGAATCGATTTGATAAAAGCCGAAATAATATCATAATGCTGTTCTCCCGTTTTATCGTAACGTGCTAAATTTTGCTGAATACGTTCATGTACAATTTCATCATTGATGATGATTTTATCTGTTGGAGAAAAACTATTAATCACCAACTCCAAACCATTCAACAATTTTCTTGCATCACCGCCCGAATATCTTAATAATGCATTTGTTTCAACTAATTCAATATTTAATTTAGATAAAACTGTATCTTTTTTTATAGCTCGTTCGATTAAATCAACTAAATCTTCTTTTTCGAGATGTTTCAACACATAAACTTGTGCACGCGAAAGCAAAGCTGGTACAACTTCGAAACTTGGATTTTCGGTTGTTGCTCCAATCAACGTCACCAAACCAGTTTCTACCGCTCCCAACAAACTGTCTTGCTGCGATTTATTGAAACGATGAATTTCATCTATAAATAAAATTGGATTTTTCGTTCCCGAAAACAAATTTTGATTCTTTGCTTTTTCAATTACTTCACGTACTTCTTTCACACCAGAATTTATGGCGCTCAACGTATAAAATGGTCGATCAGTTAATTCGGAAATTAATTGTGCGAGTGTCGTTTTTCCTGTTCCTGGCGGTCCCCAAAAAATCATCGAAGCAATCATATCATGTTGCAACATCATTTTTATTGGTCCGTTTTCGCCCACCAAATGCTTTTGATTAATGTATTCTTCAAGCGTTTTTGGACGCATTCTTTCAGCTAAAGGCGCATTCATAAAATCTTGTTTAGATTTCAAAGTTAGGGAATGTTTTGTCAAAATGAATGATTTTTTGGGCGACATATTTTGGCATTTAGATTTATTTTCTTTGTGTTAGAATAAAAATTAAAATGATGAAGAAAGCGTTAGAATGTGCTTTAATTTTAACAAGAAAGCACCAACTTTTGGGTGATAAAATTGCTTTATCAACTGATTATTTGAAAAAGATTGAACTAAAAGATAAGCAATCAGAAATCAATAAACAAATGATTGAGTTTTTGGTCGAATTGCAAGAATTTGTCGAATTTATCAGAGTTAATCAAGAACTTAGATTGATGTATGTTGAATTGGTAAATTATTATTTCACGCAAATTCATGATCAAATTAATTTTTATGAAATTGAATTGGATCGTTTAGAATTTGAATCAAAATTCTCTATCAATATGATTAATCAATTTAATCAAAGCGAAAAAAATAATGAAATAAATTCGGTTCAAGAAAAACTAAATTTATACTATACGATTATTAATTCGTAGAAAAACGTTTTCGGCATAATTTTTTATTGTAAATTCGACTTAATATTTAGAATTTGAAATGAAAAAATTAACTATGTTTTTTAGCTTAATGATTTTATCATTAAGTTTTGCATTTGGTCAACAAACAGAAAAACCAAAAATTTATAGCGAAGAAACAAATCCGAAAGTAGATATTGCGAATGCGGTACAAAAAGCTTCTGCAGAAAATAAACACGTTTTATTACAAATTGGTGGTAATTGGTGTGCTTGGTGTGTGATGTTTGATAAATTGACAAAAGAAAATCAAGAAGTAAAAGATTATATCGCGAATAATTATGAAGTGGTTCATGTAAATTATTCTCCAAAAAATAAAAACGAAGAAACATTAGCCGCATTGAAACATCCAGAGCGTTTTGGGTTTCCTGTTTTTGTGATTTTAGATGAGAAAGGAAATTTAATTCATACACAAAATTCGGCTTATCTTGAAAGCAAAGAAGTGAAAGGACATGATCCGAAAGTTGTGTTAGAGTTTTTACAAAACTGGTCTTACAAAGCATTAGATCCAGCGAGTTATACTAAAAAATAATATGCGTTAAGCACGTATCGTATAGAGAATCAATCTGCAAAAGCATAAACTTTTTAGATTGATTCTTTTTTATTTCGGTTATTGATTAACTTTGCGAGATGAACAAGATTTTGGTTACACCATTTATTCTGTTGGTAAGATTTTATCAATTAGCGATTTCTCCTTGGATGGGAAGCAATTGTAGATTTCAACCAACTTGCTCTTCTTACATGATAGAGGCATTAAAAGAACATGGTTTGCTAAAAGGTTTGTGGCTCGGAACAAAAAGAATTGGTCGCTGTCATCCTTGGGGAGGACATGGATACGACCCTGTACCTAAAAAGAAAAATTAATGATTAACTTAATTTCGTTTATCGATTGGGATCCAAAACCTTATTTATTTGAAATAGCAGGATTCAAAGTACATATTTACAGTTTATGTTGGATAGTTGCCTTTGTCGTAGGCTGGTATTTGATGTCGAACATTTTCAAGAAAGAAAATCAGAAAAAAGAACTACTTGATCCTTTATTCCTTTACACATTTATTGGAGCAATTGTAGGTGCAAGACTTGGAGAATATATTTTTTATGATCCAGCAGCGTTTATCGAACGACCAATCGAAGTTTTCTTACCTGTACAACATTCACCAGGACAAAGTGCTTTCTTTGGTCTATTACAAGATTACGAATTTGTAGGATTTAGTGGACTTGCAAGTCACGGAGCAGCATTGGGTGTCATTTTAACTTCCTATTTATTTAGTAGAAAATATTTGCATCGCAATGTATTGTGGTTATTAGACCGTATGGCTGTTGTTGTTCCTTTTGGTGGAGCTGCGGTTCGAATTGGAAACTTTTACAACTCAGAAATTGTAGGAAAGGCATCAGAATTGCCTTGGGCAGTAAAATTTCATCAACAAAGTTTAGGTTATGGAGAAGTAATTCCTCGCCATCCAGCTCAAATTTATGAAGCGATAGGGTATGTTATCTTAGGAATTATCATGCTTTATATGTACAACAAAACAGATAAGAGAAAATATTTAGGAGCCTTGTTAGGCGTATTCTTATTTTTATTATTTTTAATACGATTTGTTGTTGAGTTCTATAAAGAAAATCAAGGTGAAGAAGCAGTTGCTCAAATGTTGAATATAGGATTAAACAACGGTCAAATCTTAAGTATTCCTTTTATGTTAATCGGTTTATACTTATTTATCTCATCTAAAAATAGATTAGATACCAATCAACCTTAGAATTATTATAAACTTAGAAATAAATTTAAACTTATGGGATTTTTTAAAGAATTTAAAGAGTTTGCTGTAAAAGGCAACGTAGTAGATTTAGCTGTCGGTGTTGTTATCGGTGGTGCATTTGGTAAAATTGTTACTTCTTTAGTTGAAGATATCATTACACCAGCACTTTTAAATCCAGCTTTGAAAGCCATTCATGCTGAAAATTTAGCAGCATTAGTAATTCCAGGAACAGCCATTAAATATGGTAGCTTTTTAGCTGCTGCTATTTCTTTTACAGTTGTTGCATTTGCTTTATTCGTAATGATTAAAGGAATTAACAAGTTGAAAAAAGAAGCTCCTGCTGAAGAAGCTGCTCCTGCTGGACCAACACAAGAAGAATTATTGGCTGAAATTCGTGATTTGTTGAAAAACAAATAATTCGTTTTCATTCAAATGATAAAAAAAAAGGATCGCAATTGCGATCCTTTTTTTTTCGATTATTTTCAAACTACTAAGAAGCTGATTGCATTTGCATTTCTTCTCCACCTCCCATTTCTTCTCCATTTGAACGTTGTTGTTTACCACTTTGCTCTTTCTCGTTTGTATTTTTGAAACGATACGTAAATGAAAGGTTAATAGAACGTTTCATCCAACGCATACTTTGATAGTTTTCTGATTCTTCGTAGAAAGTTGTTTGCTCTCTTTTACGAGAATTGAATACATCACGAACATTTAATGTTAAAGAAGCTCTCTTTTTCAATAAATCTTTTGATAAAGATAAATCCATTGATAAGTTATCTTCTGTTTTTTGTTGAGCAGTTTTCATTCCTCCCATATAATTACCTGCAATTTGTAATTTAAAATCACTTGGTAAAATAAAGTTTGATGATAAACGTCCACGAGAACTAAATCCATCTCCTTTGAAACTTTGTGTAAATTCTTTCGACTCTGTAACTCCTGTATCTGGATTTAAATAATCTGAAATTATTGCTGAGTAAGAACCTGTTCTATTGTATCCAAACAAGTTGACATTAAACATTAAATTCCACCATTTGAAAGGACGATAAGTAGCAGTTAAATCTAAACCATAACGGTCTTCATTTCCTGCATTAACTGGCATCGTTTCAAATGCTTGATTATATGGTTTTAAAGGATTTCCTGATTCGATATAATTATATGTTTGGAAATCATTAATCACATCAGTTGTTCTTTGGTAGAATAAACTTGGTGTCACCATCAATTTACCAACTGTTGCGATATACGATAATTCGAATGAATTAGTATATGTTGGATTAAGATCTGGATTACCACGACGAACATCTAATGCATTTACACTAGAAAAATATGGCATTAACATGAATCCCATTGGACGACGAACACGACGAGAGTAGCTTAATTGCATCTCATTTTTATCTGTCAATTTATAATTCAATGTTAATGTTGGGAATAAATCTGTATATTTTTTTGAAATTGTAGTTCCTTCTGAATGATTTGCAATTTCCATATCAGAACTTTCTAGACGTAAACCTGCAAAGTATTGGAATTTTTCTCCAATTGCATTTCCGTATTGCACATATCCAGCATATACATTTTGTTGATTATCTATATCAGCTAAGAAAGCTTTATTTGGAGTTTCTGTTCCGTCCGTATTAATTGTATTATTTCCACTATTTGTTTTCGTATCACTCAAATCAACACGTGCACCTAGTTCAAATTTCCCTTTTTCTCCAATTGGACGAACATAATCTGCTGTAAAAACTGCAGAATTTTGAGTTTCTAAACTATATGTTCTTTCATTTCCTGTCAATGCATCACTTGCATTTAAATTACGAATAATTCCATTTTCGTCTTCTTTTTGGTACGAGTAACGTCCTGTAAAAGTAAACTCATGTCCTTTTGTATCAAAAGCGTGTTTGTAGTTAAAATCCGCATCAAAACTTTTTTCTAACTCTTTTTCATTTTCGATACGAGCTGTTTTATCTGTTTGATTCCATAATGCATCATAATAATAGTATCTAACATCATTAATATTATTCCCATTATTATAACGATATCCTGCAGAAGCTCCTAATGTATTTTTATCATCTAAATAATATTCACCTCCTAAACGTGCATTATAGTTTCTACGAATTCTATTGTTGTTCGTATCTGTTTTTCTATAATCAGAAATAATTCCATTCGGATAGTTTGTTGTCAAAGCATTTCCTTCCCCTTCTCTATCCATATAACGTGTACCTAAAGTAGTATAGATGTTATATTTTTTTGTTTTGTAGTTTAAGTTGACGTTTCCTCCAACCATTTTAGGAATACCTCCATTCAACGTTACAGAACCATTAAAACCTGTATTTGTTCCCTTTTTAAGGATGATATTAATAATTCCCGCAGAACCAGAAGCTTCATAACGTGCAGAAGGATTTGTCACCAATTCGATACGCTCAACATTTTCGGCTGGAATATTTTTTAAAGCTTCTGCTACATCAGAAACACCTAACATTCCCGAAGGTTTTCCATCAATCAAAAATTTTACATTATCATTCCCTCTTAATGAAACGTTTCCTTGTGCATCAACAGAAACCGATGGTACATTTGCTAAAGCATCAGATAGTGTTTGACCTTGCGACATTGGATCATTCGCCATATCATATACTTTCTTGTCCAATTCTACTTTATAAATAGGCTTTTCCGCTGTTACAACTGCAGCGCCCAATGAAACTGTTTGCGTCGTTTTTACAGTAAAAGTACCTAGATCTAATGCAGACTCTAAATTAACTTGTTTTTCTATTACATCGTATCCCAATGGCTCAATCACAATAACATATTGTCCAGCCTTTGCTTCTACTGTAAATTCTCCTTTTGCATCCGTTGCCGCTTCTGCCACAACTCCATCTTCCGAGCTTTCAAGCGATACTGTAGTGTATTCTACAGGTTTGTTTTCACTTGATAAGACTTTCCCTTTAATTTTTAAAAGCTCTTGCGCATTCAATCCTGCACAAACACAAATAAAAATCAAAGCAAATAAACTTCTTAACCTCATTTGTTTAATTTTTCGTTTTGTAGTTTTATAATTTTACAACTTGTTTGACAATCCTTTTTGGTAAAGGTTTAATCGATTTCAAAAATAATTTCAAAAAATATTGGTCGATAATTCGTCTCAAATGTTACATCTTTTAAAAGATTTCATCATAACCGAAAAATTTTAACATTTATCGTTTTAAACCTTTTTATTTTTTTAAAGTCTTAAGAGTAAATAAAACAAAAAAGTTGATAATTATGAGAACAGCATTTTATAAATATGTAGGATTAGGATTAATTGCTTTCACTTTAACAACTGCTTCAGCGCAAGACAGAAATGAAGGATCAAGAGAGCAGAAATTACAACAATTAAAAAAAGATTTGAACTTGACAGATGCTCAAGTCATCAAAATCAAACAAATTGAGGATAGCTACAAAGACGAAAAAATTGAATTGAAACGAAAAATGAAAGAAGTTCGTGAAAAAGAATTTAATGAAATCAATGCTGTTTTTACGCCAGAACAAAAAGCAACATTGAAAGAATTGCACGCCAAAAAACATCAAAATAAAAAAGGAGCTAATTAATAGCTCCTTTTTTATTTTAATAATTATTGTAACTTAATACGTTTATGCTTTTGTATAAAGCAACTGTATTACCATCACAATTCTAAGTTAGAAAAATAATTACATACATTCTACTGCCATTATGTTGCCTTTATCCTGCCTTTATGTTGGGAGTATCTAGCAAGTTTCAATAAAATCTCAAAAATCCCCCTTTGTAT
>NZ_JACAGF010000014.1:0-84644 GCF_030324345.1 Empedobacter sp. R750
GTTAGTTCTGCAAATGTCGGTTATCAATCGGTCAAACCGTGTCGTTGTGGACGGTCGCTCGTAACATAGCAGGTAACTCTCAAATATACGCAACTTTCTATAAGAACCAAATAAAAAGTTAAAATAAACGCTATTTACTGAAAGTGAGTAAATTAATCATGATAATTAATTGCGTATTTAGTATTTATTATAGAAATTTTGTGTAATTTTATATTTGTTACAATACAAAATACGAATTTTATGGACGCAAATAATATTGTTAAATTTAATTATTTGAATTATCAATTCTCGCAGGGAATTCATAAGGAGAAAAAAGTTATTTGGATTCATTTTCCCTATAATGCAGTACTGATAAGTCAGCTTAAAAATGTGGTAAACGTAAATTGGAGTCAATCAGTTAGAAAATGGTATGTAGCAGATACGCAGCAATCAAGGAAGTTGTTTAATTTGCCGGTAAAACATTCTGCTAAAAGTTCCCTTACACAGGTTGCCAGCATTAATCAAATAGAGCTTAAACGCTATACCGATCAACTAAAGCTGAAAGGATATAGTGTAAATACCATTAAAACATATACAACCGAATTTATTCAACTGCTTAAACTTCTTAAGACCTATCCCGTGTACGATTTGTCTACAGAAAAACTTCGTGGATATTTTCTTTATTGTATAGATACCTTAAAATTATCCGAAAATCTAATCCACAGCCGTATGAATGCTGTTAAGTTTTATTTTGAACAGGTTTTGTATCGTGAACGATTTTTTATGGATATTCCTCGGCCTAAAAAACCAAGTATTTTACCCAAGGCTATTTCAACGCACGATATTAAAAAAATGCTTAAAACTATTGAGAATAAAAAGCATTTGCTGTTGCTTAAAATGTGCTACGGTATGGGATTGCGTGTGAGTGAATTGGTACATCTTAAAGTTACCGATATTGATAGTAAGCGTATGCAGGTGCTAATTTGCGCAGGAAAAGGTAAAAAAGATCGGTATGCCGTTTTGCCTGAATCGGTTTTAGAAGAATTACGAGCTTATTATAAAGAATACCGACCAAAAACGTATTTGTTCGAAGGGCAAAGTGGTGCACAATATTCGGTTCGATCGGTTCAGCAAGTATTTAAAAATGCCATGAAAAAAGCCAATATAAATAAAAAAGTAGGGGTCCACAGCCTGCGACATTCGTATGCCACGCATCTTATTGAACAAGGAACCGATATTAGATTTGTGCAAGATTTATTAGGTCATAAAGATATTAAAACTACCATGATTTACACCGGTTTAACCGATGCAGCCAAACGAAAAATCATCAGTCCGTTAGATCATTTGTAGAAAAAATGAAATTTTAATCTCTAAATAAACAAATTCATTAGAAGTGACGAATGATAAACTTAATTGGTTAACCATTAACTTAAATGGAGGTTGTATGCACTAAAATGCACTTTTTCTATATCGGTTGTATATCCATTCTATATCCACGCTATATCCATTCTATATGGTTTGTTCGATGCTCGTATATCGAAGAATTAATTCCCCATTAGACAAAAAAAGTAACTATTTAGCTAAAAAAGACAATTTATTACAGCAATGAGGAGCAACAATTTATTTTTTTATGATTTTAGAGTGGTATTGATTTGAGTTTACATTGATGAAATAAACACCAGTCGTAAGGTGTTCTAAATTTATTTGCGAGACAGCTGTTTGAAATTTTTTATCATAAACCTGCACTCCTACTTCATTGTATATGGTAATTCTTGGCTGCTGCAAAGTCTGAGAAAAATAAAGGTAGTTCTTTACTGGATTTGGATATACCTGTAAAGTAGAAATCGGATGATTTGTTGTATTCAACTTCTCTTGTGCTTGAGAAAAATGCAACAACGTCGCTAATGCCCCTTTGGCCACTTCTGTAAGATAAGTGAGATCTAAATGATCGATTATATCTTGAGAGGTATGCGCATAAGGAGTTTGATTTTGCTCGAAAAGTCCCGTTATCGGATAACCAACTGCTTGAAAAGGCATATAATCGGAACTGTAAGCATTCGATATTTTAGTTTGAAGCGATGTGTACAAGGGGAAAATAGTTGCCATTTGATTGGTTAATTCTGACGAAGCTGCATTATTCGATGTTGGATTGCTTTCGTCTTGTTCGCAAATAATTGTCGTGTTTGCCTTGTTTGCTACTCCACCAACCTCATCTATATTGAGTACAGCTTTAATTTTTAGACTTTGAGGAACCGCAATTTTATTAACATATTCTTGACTTCCTATCAAACCACGTTCTTCTCCTGTGAAATGTATAAATTTGATTGAATAATCGGTTTCAATATCTTTCATTAATCGAGCAATTTCCAATAAAGTTACTGTACCCGAGCCGTTATCATTTGCTCCAGGTCCATTTAAAGTATCGTAATGCCCATCAATAATAATGAATTCGTCAGGGTATTTTTTACCCATTTTTGTTACAATAAGATTATACCCAACATTACCATATACATTAACTGATTGTTGTTCTATAGTGGTATAACCATAAGTCGTATAATAAGATTTCAACCATGTAAATGCATTTTCGTGAGCAGAAGATCCAACAGTTTTAATTCCGAAATCTTGAAATTTTTGCAATTTCTGATGCACAGAATCGTATTTCACTTGTTCGACAACTGATTGATAAAATGGATTCAGTTCTTGAGCAGTCGCATTGATAGAAAAGACTAATAATGGTAGAAATATATACTTCATATCATTTAAAATAATTAACCAAGATTAAAACGTAAAAGATTAAAAATTATTCAAAATTGTTTTTAATTCTTCAATACTTTCTGTTGCTTTTTTCTTGATATGCGTAATAGATGAATTGGTATACGTATCTGATGGATCGATATAGATAATTGGCACATTTGTTTTTGTATAATCTTTGAGCGAAGCAGCTGGATACACTTGCATTGACGTTCCAATAATCACCAAAATATTTGCTGTTAAAACCTCATCAATCGCATTTTCTATTTCTGGGACCATTTCGCCGAACCATACAATATGCGGACGGAGTTGATTTCTATCTTCCGCCAAATCTCCAAGTTTGATATCTTCATTCCAATCAATAATCAGATTCTCGTCTTTTTCGCTTCGCGCTTTTCTCAATTCGCCATGCAAATGAATTATTTTAGACCAACCTGCTCTTTCGTGCAAATCATCAACATTTTGGGTAATAATCGAAACATCAAAATCGTGTTCTAACTCTTTCAGAAAAAAATGCGCAGTATTGGGCTCAACTTCGAATAATTGTTTTCTACGTTGGTTGTAGAATTCTTGAACCAATTTAGGATTTCTTTGATAACCATCAATCGAAGCGACTTCCATAATATCATGATTTTCCCACAAACCGTTGGCATCTCGAAAAGTTGAAATTCCACTTTCTGCACTAATTCCAGCTCCCGTTAAAACGACTAACTTCTTTTTCATTTCGAATGTATTAATTGAAGTAAATATAACTTTATAAAACAACAAAACTCCATTTATAAAAATGGAGTTTCGGTTTTATTTTATTTTTTTTAATTCATCTAATTTGACTAGACACATAATACTAAATGTTGCAAACATGGTCAACGTAAGAATTGCTGCATTAATTATCATAAGCTTTGTTTTAATTGGGTTATTAATTTGAATTAAAGTTACTTCAAATCATTTCTTTCAAAAAGTATTTCATTAATAAATAACGACTTAACTCGCTTATTTTTAATGAATAAACTTTAACTTCAAGGCATAAAAAAACCTCAATTGGGAACAACTGAGGCCTTTCTCTACTAAAACTTAAGTACCATGAAAACTCAACTAACTTATATAAAGACTAGTACTTGCTCTAGATTCATCAAACGATATACCAAATTATATTTCAGCATGTTAAAAAATAAAAGCAGCCAATAAATTGACTGCTTTAAATAATTTGTATTAAAAATATACTTAGAAAGTGTATTTATTTTCTTTGATTAAAAGATCTGCAATTTCAGTTTTCAAGTTAACTACGTTTGGATATTCGTTGTAACGTGTAAATCTTCTTAAACCAGATAACATCATGCGTTGCTCATCTCCTTCTGTGAAAGAAACAATTCCGCGCGTCGCTTCTGTTTTAATAATTTCTACTGATTTGAATAATTGTAATTGAACTAATTTCTCTGCATTGTTAGCTGCATCAGCACCTTTTACATTTGCAATTTTTTCTGCACGTAACATTGCCGATTCAACCATATAAATTTCTTGCATAATACGAGAAGCCGCAATAATCAATTGTTGATGTTGTTCTAATTCTGCACCAAATTTTTGCAAAGCAGAACCTGCAACCATAAAGAACGCTTTCTTTAGATTTGCAATGATTTCTTTTTCTTGTGCAAATAATTCTGAATAATCTGGAACATCAAACGATGGAATCGACATTAATTCGTTCGCCACATTCATTGCAGGAGACATTAAATCTAATTTACCTTTGAATGCACGTTTTACTAACATCGAAACACATAATAAGGTATTGATTTCGTTTGTTCCTTCGTAAATTCTTGAAATACGCGCATCTCTCCAAGCTGCTTCCATTGGCATTTCTTTCGAATATCCCATTCCTCCGTAAATCTGAATTCCTTGATCGGCAGAAATTTGAGCTGCATCAGAAATCCAAACTTTTAAGATAGAAGCTTCAATAGCATATTCTTCAATACCTTTTAATTCCGCTTCATTATGAGGCATTCCTTTTGCCATATTATCTTCAATTGCATCTTGTACATCTTTCGCTGCACGATACGCACCAGCTTCTGAAGTAAACGCAGAAACAGCCATATCAGCTAATTTCTCTTTAATCGCACCAAACGTATTGATTGACGTATTGAATTGTTTACGTTCTGAAGAATATTGTAACGAATAATCTAAAATACGACGTTGTGCATCTAAACACGCTGCTCCTAATTTGATACGACCAACATTCAATGCATTCATTGCGATTTTGAAACCTCCGTCTCTTTCTCCTAAAAGATTTTCAACCGGAACACGAACTTCGTTGAAGAAAACTTGACGTGTTGATGAAGAAACAATTCCTAATTTATCTTCTTCTTCTCCTAATGAGAATCCAGCACCAGCTTTATCTTTTTCTACAATGAAACCTGTGATATTTTTATCATCATCGATACGTGCAAAAACAATGAATAAATCTGCAAAACCTGCATTTGTAATCCACATTTTTTGACCTGTGATGATATATTCTTTACCATCTTCTGATAAAACAGCTTTTGTTTTCCCAGAATTTGCATCAGAACCTGCTTCTGGCTCCGTTAAACAGTAAGATGCAAACCATTCTCCTGTTGCTAATTTTGGTAAATATTTTTGTTTTTGTTCTTCTGTTCCGTACAATAAAATTGGCATTGTCCCAATTCCTGTATGTGCTCCAAAAGCTGTCGCTAACGAACCTGTTGCTCCTGAAATATAGTCACACACTAACATTGTAGTAACGAATCCCATTCCCATTCCTCCATATTCTTCTGGAACAGAAATTCCTAATAAGCCTAATTCACCAATTTTACGCATTAATTCTTCAATCAACGCATAATCTTTTTTCTCAATTTGGTGTTTTTTAGGCACTACTTCTTTATCGATAAACTCTTTTGCAGATTGCAAAATCATTTGTTGTTCTTCTGATAAATCTTCGTAAGTGAAAATATCATTGTAAGAGGCATCTTTGATTAAGTATTGACCTCCGATTAATCTATTTGGATTTGTAGACATATTTTTATGTTTTGATGTATTATTGTATCATGTATTAAGTAAAATGTACCATACTTAATACATTTTACTTTTTACAATTTTTATTTTAGATATTCGAAAATTGAAGCTGCTCCTTGTCCTGTACCAACACACATGGTTACCATTCCATATTTCGCTTTACGCGCTTCCATTTCATGTAACAACTGCACTGTTAATTTCGTACCCGAACACCCAAGTGGATGTCCTAAAGCAATTGCACCTCCATTTACATTAACGATATCAGGATTAAGATTCAATTCTCGCATAATCGCAACTGATTGAGAAGCGAAAGCTTCATTCAATTCTATCAGCTGAATATCTTCTAATTTCATTCCTGCTTGTTCTAATGCTTTTGGAATTGCAAACAAAGGTCCCATTCCCATAATACGAGGCGCTAAACCTACCGTAGAATACGCAACTAAACGAGCAACTGGCTCAAGACCTAACTCTTTCACCATATCTTCTGACATCACCATTACGAAAGCTGCACCGTCCGACATTTGAGAAGAGTTACCTGCTGTAACCGAACCTCCTTGTGCAAAAACAGGACGTAATTTTGCTAAACCTTCGATTGATGTATCCGCACGTGGACCTTCATCCACTTTGAAATCAATTTTCTTTGTTTGAACTTTTTCTTTATCATCTAAGAAACTATATTCAACATCAATCGGAACGATTTGAGAAGCAAATTTTCCTTCAGCATTTGCTTTTAACGCTTTTTGATGCGAATTGAATGCAAATAAATCTTGGTCTTCACGAGAAACTTTAAATTCTTTTGCAACTTCTTCAGCCGTTAATCCCATTCCCCAGTAATAATCTGGGTGATCTTTCGCTAAATCTGTTTCTGGAATTGGCTTGTAACCTCCCATCGGGATATACGACATCGATTCTGCACCACCAGCAATGATACATTCTGCCATTCCTGTTCTAATTTTAGCAGCTGCCAACGCAATTGCTTCTGACCCTGATGCACAGTAACGGTTTACTGTAACGCCTGGAACTTTGTCTGTATCTAATCCCATTAATGAGATAAGACGTGCCATATTCAATCCTTGTTCTGCCTCTGGCATCGCACATCCAACGATTAGATCATCGATTCGTGCTGGATCTAAAGTTGGATAATCTTGCATTAGGCGCTTGATTACTGTAGCTGCCATTTCATCTGGACGTGTAAAACGCAATGTTCCTTTTGGCGCTTTTCCTACAGCTGTTCTATATCCTGTAACTATATATGCTTGTTTCATTTTTTTAAAAGTATTATGTATTGTTGTATTATGTATTAAGTGACTTTTTTAACTTAGCTATCATATTTTGTATATGATTCAATTCTTTCAAACATTCATCATTTTCAATATAATTAAGTTTTAATGCAATAATTAATTGAGTTTCTAATTCAAAACTCGAAGCTAAAGCAATAGATAAAAATTGATTAAATTCTTTTTTACTATTTCTACCAGCTCCTTCTGCTATATTCGAAGGAATTGATATTAAACTTCTTTTTATTTGTGATGTCAAACTATACATTTCTTCTTTAGGAAGAGATTTCAAAATTGAATAAACAAGAATTGTATAATCAATTGATTTCTGCCAAACAAGTAAATCTTTATAGTTATTCATCTTAATACTTTTTACATTTTACTTAATACAAAATCAAAATACTAGTTTCTTAAAGGTTTACCTGTTTTTAACATATGTTGAATACGCTCTAATGTTTTTCTTTCTCCACAAAGAGATAAGAATGTTTCACGCTCTAAGTCTAACAAGTATTGTTCTGAAACATAAGTTGATTCAGATAAATTACCACCTGTCATTACATATCCTAATTTATTCGCAATTAAACGATCATGATCCGAAGCAAAACGTCCAGCAACCATAGAATCTGTTCCGACATAGAACATACCCATCGCTTCTTTTCCTAACACTTCTACTTTACGTTGAATTGGTTGTGTGTAACCTGCGTCTGCCAAAATAATTGCATGTTTCTTCGCTTCTGCAATTTGACGTTCTGCATTTACCACTACAATATCTTGCTCACGAATAATTCCCATATTCTTCGCTTCATAAGCTGAAGTTGCAACTTTCGCAGTTGCGATATTCATGAAGTTATCACGTAAATGATTTACTTTTACATCATCTTTCAAGGCAAATTCAGTTGCACGGCGCGCAAATTCTTTCGAACCTCCACCACCAGGGATTAATCCAACTCCAACCTCAACCAAACCAATGTAAGTTTCGGCAGCAGCTACAATTTTATCCGCATGCATCGACATTTCGCAACCTCCACCAAGCGTCATTCCATGAGGAGCAACAACAACTGGAATAGATGAATAACGAACACGCATCATCGTATCCTGGAACATTTTGATTGCCATATTCAATTCCCACCAATCTTGTTCTGCAGCCATCATCATAATCATTGCTAAATTAGCTCCAACAGAGAAATTGTCTCCTTGGTTTCCAATTACAACTCCACGATAATCTTTTTCTGCTAACTCGATTCCTTTATTGATTCCTTGTAAAACTCCACCTCCAAGAGAATTCATTTTAGAACGAAACTCAATATTGATGATTCCATCACCTAAATCTTGAATAGATGTTTCTTGGTTTGACCAAATTTCATTTGTTTTTCTAATGTTATCTAAAATAATGAATGCATCTTGACCAGGAATTAATTCAAATTGTTTTGATGATTGATTAAAGAATAATTTCTTACCATTTTCGATTTTATAGAAAGAATCTGCACCAGTTGCTGCTAATTCTTTTACCCAATCCGAAACCTTGAAACCTTCTGACTCTACTAATTGAATTCCGTTTTGTAATCCAACTAAATCCCATGTTTCAAATGGACCATATTTCCAAGCGTAACCTGTTTTTAAAGCATCATCAATTGAATAAAGTACATCTGTAATTTCTGGAACACGTTGAGAAACATAAGCGAATAATGAAGCAAAATGTTTGCGGATTAATTCTCCAGCTTTACCAGAATCTTTCAATAAAACACCTAATTTATTACGCATAGATCCTGCATTTTTAGCAGTTTCTACAGCGGCAACTTTTGCGCGTTCCATTGGACGATACTCTAACGTATCAAGATTTAAGGCAAAACGATTGGTATTTCCTTCTTTATCAATTTCTTTATAATAAAAACCTTTTTTTGCTTTATCTCCTAAGAATTTATTTTCGATTAAGAAATTTAAGAATTTAGAATCCTTTAAACCTTGGATCATTTCGTCATTTGGCGCATTTTGCTGTAAACCTTTTGTTACATTATATGCTGTATCCAAACCAACCAAATCACCCAATTTGAATGTTCCTGTTTTTGGACGATCCAAAATAGAACCTGTTAACGTATCAGCTTCTTCGATAGTTAACCCTAATTCTTGTGTCAACTCCATTACTTTTGCCATTGAGTAAACTCCTACTCTATTCCCAATAAAACCTGGAGTATCTTTACATAAAACTGGAGTTTTACCTAAAAATAATGATGCATAATTTTGGAAAAACTCTACAACAGATTTGTCTGTTTGAGGAGTTGGAATAATTTCGAATAATTTTAAGTAACGTGGTGGATTGAAGAAATGCGTTCCACAGAAATGTTTCTGAAAATCTTCTGAACGACCTTCAGCCATCAAATGAATTGGAATACCAGAAGTATTAGAAGTGACTAAAGTTCCTGGTTTACGGAAGTTATCTACACGCTCAAAAATAGATTGTTTAATATCCAATCTTTCGATCACAACCTCTATTACCCAATCCGAGTTTTTAATCTTCTCGAAATCATCATCAAAATTCCCTACAGTTATACGAGAAGCAAATGCTTTGTCATAAATTGGTGAAGGATTGCTTTTTAAAGCAGCATCTAAGTGAGTTTGAGCAGTTCTGTTACGAACTACTTTACTCTCTAAAGTAAGTCCTTTCGCTTGCTCTTGTGGTGTAAGCTCGCGAGGAACCATATCTAACATCAAGACTTCGACTCCGATATTTGCAAAATGACATGCAATACCAGAACCCATCACTCCTGATCCTAATACAGTTACGTGTTTAACGTGTCTTCTCATAATTGTTTTTAAATATTTTTTTGTCCGATATTAATTGGTTAATCTTATAAATCACTTCCAAGAAAATTTGCATTTTCTCTGGTTCGATGTGATTATTAATTGATTCATTAAATTGCAAAACAAAATGTTTTGAAATATCTCTCATTCTTAATCCTTCTTCAGTCAAAGTGATCAACACACTTCTCCCATCTTCTGGATTTGGTTTTCGAACGATAAAATTTCTTGCTTCTAAGTTTTTTAATGTTCTCGACAAGCTTGTTGGCTCCATTCCCATCTTTGGTCCTAGCGACGTACTTGGCGTACCTCCTTTCGGATCTATTGATAATAATGTAAAGGCATACACCATTGTAGAATCGTAAGCGCCTGCTTGCTCATTATACATTTTCTGAACTGACAACCATGTTGAACGCAATAAATAATCTATCGTTAAATCTTCTCTTAACATATTTTAGTGTATGTATAACAAATATAATCTTTTTTTATTATGCAAGCATAATAAAGTTTTAAAATTTAATTTTGTTTAACAAATAATGATTCAATTTACTATTTATCAATGAAATGTAACTTTAAATTATGATTAATAAAATAAATAGTATGATTAAATAATACTTAAATTTATTCCATTAATAAAAAACTGACTATAGTAGTGTAAAAATACGTCATATTTAGTATCGAAAATAAATATAATGTTGGTTTTATATTATAAATAAATAAGATTGTTTAATCTCTTTTCAACGGCATACATTCGTAGAAATTTTAAAATACTGCTTATGGAATCAAACCATACGATGAAGAAAGTAACAGCGGCAACGCTCTTAATCGCATTTGGAATCATTTACGGTGATATTGGAACAAGTCCTTTATATGTAATGAAAGCGATAATTGGCGAGACTCGCGTGATTGAAGAAAGCATTGTCTACGGAGGCGTATCATGTGTTTTTTGGACTTTGTGTTTTCAGACTTCTATCAAATATGTATGGTTGACACTAAAAGCGGATAATGATGGCGAAGGAGGAATTTTTTCTTTGTATTCATTAATCAAGAAAAAAGGTAAAAACCTAATTATTCCAACCATCATTGGAGCTTCTGCTTTGCTCGCCGATGGAATTATCACCCCCCCCGTTTCCGTCTCTTCCGCTGTTGAAGGACTACGAATGCTAAACGGACTCGAAAATCTACCTACTATACCTATTGTAATCTTCATCCTTTCGATGTTATTTTTCTTCCAACGATTTGGAACAAATAAAGTAGGAAAAATATTTGGACCCTTTATGGTTCTTTGGTTTACAATGCTTCTAGGCTTAGGAGTTTTACATATTGTACATCATCCAAGTATTATCAAAGCATTAAATCCTTATTATGCGTATAACTTATTGATGAATTATCCTCACGGATTTTGGATTCTTGGCGCTGTATTCTTATGTACAACAGGTGCTGAGGCATTATACTCCGATTTAGGACATTGCGGTCGAAAAAACATTAGAATTAGTTGGCTGTACGTTAAAATCTGTTTAGTAACAAACTATTTGGGGCAAGCAGCTTGGTTAATGCACCAAGATAATCCTATGTTAGATGGTAGAAATCCTTTCTACGAAATGATGCCTGATTGGTTCTTGATTCCTGGAATTTGTATTGCCACAGGTGCAGCTATTATTGCGTCTCAAGCTTTGATTACAGGATCTTTTACCTTAATCAACGAAGCGATCAACTTAGGTTTCTGGCCAAGAACATTAATTATTCAACCAAACGAGCACAAAAGCCAAGTTTACATTCCTACAATCAATTTTATGTTATGGGCTGGCTGTGTCTTTATTGTTTTATATTTCCGAGATTCGTCCCATATGGAAGCCGCCTACGGTCTTGCCATAACGGTTACCATGTTAATGACGACTTTCTTGTTATCCTATTATCTTAATTATTATACAAAATTCAACAAAGTATTTATTGTGGCAATTTTGTCGATTTTCGTAGCAATAGAATCTTCATTTTTCGTAGCAAATGTTGTCAAATTTGTTGATGGTGGATATTTAGCTTTATTAATGGGATGGCTGTTCTTCATAATAATGTATTGTAGTTTTTACGGAAAAATCCTTAATTCTAGAAACTTAGAATTCGTTAAAATTAAACGTTACGCGAATGTGTTAACTGAATTAAGTGAAGATAAAACAATCAATAAATATTCGACTTTCTTGTTTTACTTAACGAAATCTACCAATCCGAAAAATATCGAGAAATACAGTATTCAATCTATTTTATCAAAACGACCAAAACGTGCAGATGTCTATTGGTTTGTAAACATTAACCGAGATAGTGAGCCGTACACGTTGAGCTATAAAATATTGCCAATTGTCGATCAAAAAATATATCGAATTACATTTAATGTAGGATTTAGAGTTCAACCAAAAACAGAACAATATATCAAAAAAGTAATCAACGATATGTATGCAAATGGAGAATTAGAGTTAAAATACCTGAGTACATGTTTGAAAAAATACAATCAAGATCCTGATATGAAATTTGTTTTGATTGAAAAATTCCCTTCAATTGAGACCAAATTAAGTATGAAAGAATTTTTCACGCTAAAAGTTTATTATTTATTAAAGAAAATAGAATTCAACATTCCGAAATCTTTTGGTCTAGAGAAAAACGATGTTGTTGTAGAACACATTCCTCTTTATATGCACAAACATAATATTGACGATTTAAAAAGAATTCAATAAAAGAATAGAAATCCTGAAAATAATTTTTCAGGATTTTTTTTGTAAATATTTTATAGATTGATAATTATCAAATAATTTTTATAAATTTATATCAATCAACAAGATAAAATATTTATAAAAAATTAAATTATGTTCGAAATTTATCAAGACAAAGCAGGAGAATATCGTTTTCGTTTGAAAGCTAAAAATGGACAAAATATTTTGGCGAGCGAAGGTTACAAACAAAAAGCAAGTTGCGAAAACGGAATTGAATCTGTTCGCAAAAATTCGCAAGATGATTCTAAATACGAATTAAAAGAAGGTTCTTCGGGTAAATGGCATTTCAATTTAAAGGCAACAAACGGGCAAGTAATTGGAACAAGCCAATCGTACGAAACCGAATCTGGTGCTAAAAATGGAATTGCTTCTGTCAAAACAAATGCTGCTGATGCCGAAGTAAAAGAAGTAGAAGGTTAATTACAAACCGTTATAAAAAGCTGAAGCCTTGGATAAATCCAAGGCTCAACCTAATTAACACTAATATGAATTAACACTAAAAACTTATGAAGTAAAATAATGTTCAACTTTATTTTAGATGCGATCTAAGCATCCAAGCAGTTTTTTGATGTTGTTCTAATAAACCAACTAAGAAATCCGAAGTTGAGATATCATGAAACTCATCAATTTCTACTACAGCCTGCGCCAAAAAGTCAATAATAACTTCGTGATCGTGTAGTAAATCAGCAATAAAACTTAAACTATCTTTGTTTTCAGTTTTTCTTGTTTCTGATAAGTGAGCTAACTGCAAATACTCTGCCATAGTTGCTGGTGCATAAACATCTTTCTGACGAATTTTTTCTGCAACATCATCTATAACAATTTGTAACTCGTTATATAACGATTCAAAATACACATGTATTGTCTGAAAATCAGGACCTTCTACATTCCAATGTGCATTTCTTGTTTTTAAGTATAAAATATGTTCATCAGCTAATAATTTAATTAAAATATCAGCGATTTTTTGTTTTTTTTCTGGCGATAATAATTTCATATGATTAAATTTTATATTGTCTATTTGATTAACTTTACTAATGCAAATATAGAACCAGAAAACGAATGAATTATAGATTTATCAAATCTTATTTCTATTCTTTTATAATTAAAAACTATGAACGACTCGAATTAACTTAAAATAAATAATAATGTTTACTTAAAAACAGAATTACTATTTTTGATGAGACAAATTTATAGTGGTTTTTTCAATTAGAGCCATTTTTAAAAGTTAAAAATTAATTAAATTTCTATGAAAAAGTTTCTTTTATTTATCATTTCTTTAACCCTAAGCAATACTGCATTTTCTCAAATTAATCAAAATCAAACGCTTAATAATAATTGGCGTTTTGGAGGTGGTTTGGGACTATCTTTTGGGAATAATAGCTATTTTGGGTTTAATATTTCTCCAAGTGTTGGATACATGGTTGCAAACAATTTAGAATTGGGTGCGACGGCAGGTTATCAGTATGCGAAAGATGACTATGTAAAGCAAAATTTGTTTAATGTTGGTCCTTACATTAACTTTTTTCCAATCGAGAACATTTTCTTGAGAGCCAATTATATGTACTACACAGGAAAACAAAAGTACAACGATCGCACGCCATATTACAACAGTATTTATGAAACTGACATGGACGAATCTGCGTTATGGTTGGGAGCTGGATATCAATCGAGCGGGCCAGTAAGATTTCAAGCTGGTGTGATGTACAATGTTTTATATAAAGAAAACGAAAGTATATTTTCTTCAGGATTACAACCTTTTATGGGCGTTTCTATCGGATTATAAGTCATAAAAAAATCCATCTAAAAATTTTTAGATGGATTTTTTTATATTTATTTCAATTCGTCTTTCAAGAATTTTCCTGTCACACTTTTCGGATTCTTTATAATTTCTTCTGGCGTTCCTTCTGCCACAATTTTACCACCTTTGCTTCCTCCGTCTGGACCAATATCAATCACATAATCGGCTAATTTTATCACATCTAAATTATGTTCGATAATAATGACTGTATTTCCAAATTCTACAATTTTATTGATTACTTTCATCAATACATTTACATCTTCAAAATGCAAACCTGTTGTCGGTTCATCTAAAATATAAATTGTTTTTCCTGTTTGTTTTTTAGCCAATTCTGTTGCTAATTTCACACGTTGCGCCTCTCCTCCACTCAATGTTGTCGACTGCTGACCAAGCGTGATGTAACCCAAACCTACATCTTGCAACATTTTGACATAACGATATATTTTCGGAATCGCTTCAAAGAATTCTACCGCTTCATTTACCGTCATTTCTAACACATCCGAAATCGATTTTCCTTTGTAACGAACCTCCAACGTTTCACGGTTAAAACGTTTACCATTACATGTTTCACATTCGACATGAATATCAGGTAAAAAATTCATTTCAATCACACGCAAACCTGCTCCTTGACAAGTTTCACAACGCCCACCTTTTACATTAAATGAAAAACGTCCAGGCTTGTAACCTCTAATTTTGGCTTCAGGTAAATTTGTAAACAACGTACGAATATCAGAGAAAATTCCCGTATAAGTCGCGGGATTAGAACGAGGCGTACGACCAATTGGCGACTGATCCACTTCGATTACTTTATCCAAATGCTCTAAACCTTCGATTTTTTTGTAAGGCATCGGATCTTTTTCTGCTCTAAAAAAATGTTGATTCAGAATTCTGTACAATGTTTCATTAATCAACGTTGATTTTCCAGAACCTGAAACACCCGAAACCACAACTAATTCACCCAAAGGAATGGTAAGATTTACATTTTTTAGATTATTCCCTGATGCTTCAAAAAGTCTCAATTCTAATCCATTACCTTTTCTTCGTTCTTTTGGAACTTCGATTTGCAACTGATTGTTTAAATATTTTGATGTTAATGTATTTGATTTCAACATTTGTTCCGGCTCACCTTCCCAAACGATTTGACCGCCATTTTTTCCTGCTTTTGGTCCAACATCAACTACATAATCCGATTCCAAGATCATGTCTTTGTCGTGTTCTACAACCAAAACCGAATTTCCGATATCGCGCAATTTCTTCAACGAATCTATCAATCTAACATTATCGCGTTGATGCAAACCAATACTTGGCTCATCTAAAATATACAATACATTCACCAGTTGAGAACCAATTTGAGTAGCCAAACGAATTCGTTGCGCCTCGCCTCCAGAAAGGGTTCTAGAAGAACGATTAAGACTCAAATAATCTAATCCGACATCTAATAAAAAAGATAAACGTGTATAAATTTCTTTCAGAATCTCGTGCGCAATTTGTTGTTGATTCGACGTCATCGAAACTGGCGCATTTTCAATCCATTTTTGTAATGATTGAAGATCCATTTCTGCAACTTCACCAATGTTTTTATTGTCAATTCGGAAGAAAAGCGATTCTTTTTTAAGGCGTTTTCCTTCGCAAGTTGGACAAATAACTTTCTTTCCAAACTTTTTGCTAATCGAACTTGAAGACGGATTATTTTTATCTTCCATTATTTCAGAAAGAAATTCATTCAATCCTTCAAAATCGATTTTATATGTTTTTTTGACTGATGCAAATTTAAGATCGACATTCAAAGTTTCTTTCAAACCATTCATTACATCATCAATTAATGCTTGAGGAAGTTTTTTGAATGCTACTTTCTGGTCTATATTATGTTTGACAAAAATCGCTTCCAATTGTTTTTCTATTCGAGAAGATGATTTTAACGCTTCAAATAATTCATCCAAATTATCAAACAATGATTTTTCGCGATCTTGAAATAATTTTTCGTGATTAACCACTTTCAACTCACCTAGACCTGTACAAGTTTGACAAGCTCCTTTTGGTGAATTGAACGAAAATGTATTCGGTTCTGGCAACGCATATGACATTCCTGTCGACGGACACATTAACGAACGAGAAAAGAATTTGGTTTCATTGGTTTCATAATCCAAAATCATCGTAATTCCGTTTCCTTGCTGCATTGCATGATCGATACTTGAACGCAAACGTTGATCGTTCACCTTATCATTCAGCAACATTTTATCCACCATCAATTCGATATCATGCGTTTTGTAGCGATCTAACATCATTCCTGGTGCAATATCTTTCAACTCTCCATCAATGCGCATTTCAAGAAAACCTTTTTTAGAATATGTCACAAAAACCTCTCGATAATGACCTTTTCTTGAACGTACAATTGGCGCTAAAATCGCAATTTTCTTTCCGCTGTATTGAGCACGAATCAATTCAATGATTTGCTCTTCTGTGTAAGCAACCATTTGTTCGTTTGTTTCGACAGAAAAAGCCGTAGAAGCACGCGCATACAACAAACGAAGAAAGTCATAAATTTCTGTAATTGTACCAACAGTAGAACGCGGATTTTTATTGGTCGTTTTCTGCTCAATCGCAATAACTGGCGACAAACCATCAATTTTATCAACATCTGGACGTTCCAAACCTCCCAAAAATTGACGCGCATAAGCCGAAAAAGTTTCGATATAACGACGTTGTCCTTCTGCATAAATCGTATCAAAAGCCAACGAAGATTTTCCACTTCCACTTAAACCCGTGATTACCACAAGTTCGTTTCGAGGAATCTTTACATCAATATTTTTTAGATTATGTTCACGTGCACCGTAAACTTCAATAAAATCTTTGTCCATGTTTGTTTGTAAGAAGTTGCAAAAATACAAAAAAAGCCACATTTCTGTGGCTAAGTGTACTTTAAAAATTGTTAATTCTTAAGTATTTATTGTTTTTTAATTGGAATATAAATTCGAGAAATTAATTTTAAACTATCTGTTTCCTTCGGATCATTTAGCATAATTTCTAATTGTTTTGTATCCAATTGTAGCTTTTTAGATTTGGCATAATTCTTCATTTTTTCGATTGTTTGCGTACGTTTAGAACGAGGTCCTAAATGTAATGTCAACAAATAATCTCCGCCAGGAACAACCACTTTTTTCATGTCTTTTTGCAAAGGCAAATCTTCTATTAATTGTATTCCAGCAAAAAATGTCACTTTATCTTTTTCTTTATCAAAATCAGTAAAATAGACATACGGGAAACCTAAATCGAAATCAAAACCGCCTTCTTCTTTGTTTATTAATGATTTATAAATCACCTCAAAAGCTCCATCTACTTTATCCATCACATCTTTTTCTGCAAAACTTGATTGTTTACGAATCGCTAATAAATTTGTTCGACCCAATTCTACAATACGATATTCGCCATAATTCAATCGACCTTCTTTTTGATCCTTATCCAATCTAACTTTCACTTGTTGATTTAAGTTGTCCAACGATTTTTCAAATTTAGATTCAGGATTTTTGAAAAAAGCAAAATAGCGGTAGAAATAAGGAATTTCTTGACTTAAATAATTCAATTTTGCAGTTGTTTTCCCATTTTCTTGTTGTTCAAATTTAACATTAAGACTATCTAATTTTTCCCAACCATCATACTTTATCGTATAATTGACGAAACGATTTATCGAAAAATTTTCAATCGTAACTTTTCCTGAAGCGATTGAAGCATTTTCAGAATCCCAAATCATATAATTATCGTCTTCCTCCTTTGTATTCGAAAATTTCTTGATTGTCAAAGAATCCGAAGCTGTAAATTGTTGCCATTTGGAGAATTGACGAAGATTATAAAATTCGTCGTACACCAAACCAACAGGGGCATCAAATTCATATTGCATTTCTTCATCGAAACGACTAGGTAAAACGATTGGCAATAAAGCCAAAACCGCAATAATGATTACTAAAAAAAGATTTATTTGTTTCATTTACAAAATTGATTGTACAAAAATAGAAATACTTTGTAGGACTCTTAATATTAATCTGAATTAATCTGTTAAAAATAGTATATTTGAGTAAATAATATAAACTTATGGACTTTACAAATTTAATTCAAGGTGCAATGGGACAACAAATTGTTGCTTCTGCTGCAAAACAATTAGGGATTAATGAATCTCAAGCTCAAACTGCTGTTGCAGCAGCTGTACCTTTTTTATTGTCTGCTTTAAATAAAAATGCACAAGGCGGAGGTGCTGAAGGAATTTCGAATGCTTTGAATCAACACGACGGAAGTATTTTGGATAATCTTTCTGGATTTTTAGGTCAAGGAGGAAATCAACAAGATGGATTGGGAATTTTAGGTCACGTTTTAGGAAACAAACAACAAAATGTAGAATCTGCAATTTCTCAACAATCTGGTTTGAATATGGGACAGGTTACTCAAATTTTAGCATTAGTTGCGCCAATTGTAATGGGCTACTTAGGTAAACAAAAACAATCTGCTGGATTAGATTCTAATGGAATTGCTGGTTTATTATGTGGTTTAGTTGGTGGTTCTACAACTCAAACAAACCAAAGTGGAGTAAATTTAGGTGGTTTCGAAAAATTATTAGACCAAGATGGTGACGGACAATTAGGTTTAAGCGACGCAATGGGATTATTGGGAGGATTTTTCAAAAAATAAGCCTTGTCTTAAACTGAATAAAAATACAAAATTTATTAAGCAGGAAATTTTCCTGCTTTTTTTGTTTCAAAAATTATCAACCTACAGATTCTGAGTAGTCAAAATTATCAACTTCACAAATATTAAAAGTTTACTTTAAAAAATATGTTATTTTTTTTATTGTTGATTGTAATTTTATCAATAATCAAACACAAATAGCATGGATACTTTATTTTACTCAGAAAAATTCATTCAAAGAATTAAATCAAAAAACCCAAACGAAAAAGAATTTTTACAAGCAGTTGAAGAAGTTTTCGAAACCATTTTACCATTTGTAGAAGAAAATCCAAAGTACAAGAAGTTCAAAATTCTTGAAAGAATAGCCGAACCAGAACGTATTATTCAGTTTCGAGTAACTTGGGTTGATGACAAAGGCGAAATCCAAATCAACAAAGGTTATCGTGTACAAATGAATTCTGCGATTGGTCCTTACAAAGGCGGTTTGCGCTTTCATCCATCTGTTAATTTATCTATTCTTAAATTCTTAGCTTTTGAACAAGTTTTCAAAAATAGCCTGACAACTTTACCTATGGGTGGCGGAAAAGGTGGTTCTGATTTTGATCCAAAAGGAAAATCTGACATGGAAATTATGCGCTTCTGCCAATCTTTTATGAGCGAATTATCTCGTCATATTGGTGCAGATGTAGATGTTCCCGCGGGTGATATTGGCGTTGGAGGACGAGAAATTGGTTATTTATTCGGTCAATACAAACGAATGCGAAACGAATTTACAGGTGTTTTAACTGGAAAAGGTTTGGAATATGGCGGTTCTTTGATTCGTCCTGAAGCAACTGGTTACGGTTTATTATATTTTGTAGAATGTATGCTAGCCGAAAAAAAAGAAACCTTAAAAGGTAAAACTGTTTCTATTTCTGGCTCTGGAAATGTTGCACAATATGCTGCTGAAAAGTCTCTGGAATTGGGTGCTAAAGTGGTAACACTTTCTGATTCTTCTGGATATATTTATGATGAAGATGGTTTTGACACAGAAAAATTAAAGGTCATTTTCAAAATTAAAAATGATAATTATGACAGAATCTCAAAGTATGTTGATTATTATCCAAATGCTAAATTTTTCTCTGACCAAAACCCTTGGAAAGTCCCTTGTGATATAGCTTTGCCATGTGCTACACAAAACGAATTGGATTTGCAAGATGCTCAAACTTTACATCTCAACGGATGCAAATTGGTTGCAGAAGGTGCAAATATGCCAACAACTCCCGAAGCGGTTCATTATTTTTTGGATCATCAAATTTTATACGGACCTGGTAAAGCTGCAAATGCCGGTGGTGTTGCGACTTCTGGATTGGAAATGTCTCAAAATTCGATTCGTCAAAATTGGAACAGAGAAAAAGTAGATTATCGATTGAAAGAAATTATGATAAAAATTCATCACCAATGTAAAAAATATGGAAAAGGTCAATTTCAAGAAAATATAAATTATTACAAAGGTGCTAATATAGCTGGTTTCGTAAAAGTTGCCGATGCTATGATTGCTCAAGGAATATAAAAAAATCCATTTATAAAATTCGGTTCCCTTTACTGAATTTAGAATTCAATTGTTTGTTATTAAAGCTGAACTTCTGTTCAGCTTTATTTTTTTTAGAGTGGAAAATTAATTTTAAACCCAATTCCACGAACAGATTCAAATTTTATGGTTTCATCGTACTGAAAATATTTGCGCAAACGTGTCATAAAAACATCCAAGCTTCTACCCATAAAATAATCGTTTTCGCCCCAAATTTTTTCTAAAATCTCTTTTCGACTCACTAATTTTTGATTATTCTGAATCAAGAAACTCAACAATTCTGCTTCTTTTTCTGTTAACTGAAATTTTTCTTCTTGATAAGATAATTGCAATTGATTTGGATGAAAAACATAAGTTCCAATTTTAATCAATTTTTCTAAAACAGGCTGATTTCGCTTCAAAATATTTTTTATTCTCAAAACCAATTCTTCAGGATCGCAAGGTTTTGTGATGTAATCATCTGCACCTAATTTCAACCCTAAAACACGGTCAAAACTTTGCGCCTTAGCTGTCAAAAATAAATAGGGAATTGTAATGGTTTCGGCTAATTTTTTTGCTAAAGAAAAACCATCAATTTCGGGTAACATGACATCAAAAATGATTAATTGAGCTGATTTTAATGATTCTATTTCCTTCAATAATTTTTGCGGATGATCAAACCAAGTCACTTCAAAATCAGAAAATTCGAGATATTGTTTGAGAACTGTTCCCAAATCTTGATCATCTTCTACTAAAATTAATTTAGTTTTCATTCGGTAAAATGATTAAAAATTGAACACCTTTTTCTTTATTATTCTGAACGTTAATTGTTCCTAAATATCGTTCGATTGTATTCTTGACCAAAAATAATCCAACACCCAAACCGCTTACATTTTGGTTAACAGAACGGTTTACACGATAATATTTATCAAAAATAAGCGGCAAATCATTCGTTGGAATTCCAATTCCATTATCCAAAAAATTCAATGTGATTTCTTTTTGAAATTTAAAATCTAATACAATTTCAGAAGCACCATATTTCACTGAATTTTCTATCAAATTTTGAGCTATTTGTTGAAAATCTTTTGTTCTTAGTACATTATTTTTTTCGAAAATACTTTGATGAATAAATTTAATTTCTGGATATTGAAGCTTAATATTTTGGATAATTTCACTTAAAATAACCTCATCTAACAACTCAGAATTTTCGTCATTTTTCACAAAAATAGAATCAACAGTTTGCTCCAAACGATTAATTTGTCGGTTCATCATTTGTTTCGTTTCTGGATGTTGAACTTGATGCAGAGCAAATTTCATCGTCGTAATTGGCGTATTCAATTCATGCGCAATAGAATCTATTGTCAAATGTAATTGATTGATTTTTTCTTCTTGTCTCGATAAATTTTCAAGGCTTTTCCAATACAAAAAGACAATTAATCCAACAATCAACAAACTCACAATGATTAAAGGAATAATTTTCTTTAAAATTAAAAATCTCAGATTCAATAATTCATAATCCGTTTTACCTTTAATTTTGTATTTGTGGCGTTCATTCTTGTCAATTCCTAAATCAGAATCTTTTTGATTCGTAATATCATCCGATGACCAAACACTCTGATTGATGCTAGTTGGCGTCACAATTTTATTTGTCGTTTCGTAAATCACATACTTTTTCTTTGGCAATAATTCTTTATGATTCAATTCATCATAAACTGAATAAACATCCGTGCGAAGTGCTATTTCAAAACCACTTTCTTTAGAATAAACTTCTAATAAAGAATCTACAATTGGAGTGTAAATCTTATAATTATAATCTACTTTAGTTCGAATTATCTGTAGTTCATCAAACTGTTTTTTTTCATCATGATTCAATTTTTTGAAGTAATCTATAATCTTATCATCATTAGAATCTGTTTCATATTTTGACATAAAATTCATTACTTTCATTGCAATTTCTTGAGCCTCTTTTTTCAAATCTTTTTCAATCAATCGATAAGAATTATAGATATAATAAACTTGCAATGAAACTAGAACAATCAATGCAAAAGAGAAGATAAATGTGTAATGTTTTTTAGATAATTTCATAAGCTTTTCATCAATTCAAAAATACATTGTTTTCGCACATAAATTACACATTAACTCATCGTTAACCGTTCATTAACCAAGTAAAATCGAAACTTGAAAGAGATTTGTTAAAAATCTGAACCATGAAAATAGTAATAACATTTTTTCTGCTACTTCCAAATTTAATTTTTGCACAAATTATTTCTGGAAAAATTATCGATGAGCAAAATCAACCAATCAAAAATAGTTCAATTGAAGTTGAAATTCCTTCACAAGATCCAATTGTAGCTGAATCGAATGAAAATGGCGAATTTAATTTTGAGCTTCATCAAGCACAATCATTTACAATTTACATTAAAGAATTTGGTTACCAAGAATTTGAAAAGACATATCAAGCCAACTCAGAAAATTCTTTGATTATTACGCTTCAAAAAGATGAAACAATTAACTTAAAAGACGTTGTTTTTTCTAGTCAAAAACCTTTGTTGAAACGAAAAATTGATCGAATAGAATTTAATGTCGAAAATACGCCTTTGCAAAATTTAAGTGCTTGGGATATCGTGAAAAACACGCCAAATGTTCTTCTAAAAAATGAACAGTTAAGTGTGAGAGGAAATACGCAAATTTTAGTCACAATTAATGATAAAAAAACATTAATGTCCCAAGATGATTTGAAACAATTGTTGGAAAATACTGATGGTGCAACAGTTTCTTCGGTTGAAGTCATTACCAATCCGCCTGCAAAATATGAAGCTTCTGGAAGCGCGATTATAAATATTAAAATGAAGAAAAATGTGCTTTCTGGTTACAAAGGACAAATTGCGACACGTTATCATCAATCTATTTATAGCAAAGGAATGCTGGGTACTACCCAATCTTACAATACAGAAAAATGGCAATTGACAGGAAGTTATTATTTTGTGAATGGAAAATATGTTCGCAAGAATTTTGATGTAACAACTTATGAAAAAGATCAGACACGCTGGGAAAGTGACATGATTCGTCGAACAGTTGCGAAACAACAACATATTTACAACTTTGCTTCTCAATATTCAATTGATAGTTTACAGAATTTTCAGTTTGGAATAAATGGTTCTAGAAATCCTGCTTCAATTGGGAATTATAACGTTCCAACAAATATTTACAATACAACAAATAATCAACTTGAATCATTTTACAAAACACAAAATCATCGTCGCGAAGCTTCGAATAATTTTAATACGTATTTGGTTTATGATAAAAAATTCGGGCAACATAATTTGACATGGAGCAACAATTTTAGTCATCGTTATTACAAAGAAAATCAAGATGTTTTAACAAAATTGAATTTCAAGGATAAACCTTATGAAGAAAATCGTTTTTTGAGCGCGGCACTTCAAAAATTGAATCTATTTTCTACACAAATTGATTATAGTTTGATCGAAGAAAATTATGGTTTGGAAGCTGGAGCGAAATATAGTTTTGTGAAGAATGATAATGATTTAGATTTCTTTGAGTCGATTCAAAATCAAATCGAATATCAACCCGAAAAAAGTAATATTTTTGATTACAAAGAACAGATTTTTGCGTTGTATATTTCTGGAAATTACAAATGGAAAAAATGGGAAGCAAAAGCTGGTTTGAGATCTGAAACAGCTCTTATAAATACGATTTCTGATAATCCAATTAGCCAAAATAAACGAACAAACACCGATCTTTTTCCAACTTTATACGTCATGTATAATTTTGAAAATGCGGGACAAATTGGTTTGAATTATGGAAAAAGAATTGATCGACCTAATTATAATTTCTTGAATCCTTCGAAATCATATTACAATCTGTTTTCTTATTTTCAAGGCGATGCCAATGCGATTTCTACGATTATCCACAATTTGAGTTTATCATATACCTTAAAAGATTGGAATTTCGAAGCCTATTATCGATACGAAAAAGATCCGGCAATGGAAATTTCTATTCAAAATCCTGAAACTTTTGAAACTGTTTATCATTTTACTAACATCAAAAATGGAGAAGCTTTTGGAGCAAATCTTTCGAAAAATTTCAATCTAAAATCGTGGTGGAAACTCAATTTATTCACGATGGGAGAATATAATCAAAACTATTATTTTGGCCCAGACAACCTGCAATACAAGAATGATGTCTTTTTTTATCACCTTTCATTGAGTACACAATTGGATTTAGACAAAGCAAAAACATTTAATATTTCGGCAGGATATCAATATAATTCGAAGGCAATTCAAGGTTCGTTTGATATTAGTTCATCTCAAAATACCTATTTGATTTTAAATAAAAAAATATGGGATAAACGTTTCGAAATTGGTTTGGTTTTCAATGATATTTTTAAAACTGATCGCAATACTATTTCTACGAAATACGCAAATCAAAATCAATATTTCAAAGATTATCGCGATACGCAATATTTTATTTTGAATTTGAAATACAATTTCGGAAATCAAAAAGTAAAAGAAGCGAAACAAGCACAAAAAACAACGGAACAGAATAGAATTTAGCGCTACAAAAAACGTAAGTTTTATTAAATTTGAGCAAAAGAAATAATATGAATTCAATAAAAATCATTCGAACAAATTCTTCTAACAAAGATTTTGAAGAATTGGTAACAGAATTAGATAAAGATTTAGCGATAAGAGATGGAGAATTTCATTCTTTCTTTTCTCAATACAATAAAGTTGACAAGATAAATCACGTTGTTATCGCCTATTTGAACGAAAATCCTGTTGGTTGCGGCGCAATAAAACATTATTCTGACACAACAATGGAAGTGAAAAGAATGTATGTAAACCCTGATTTTAGAGGAAATAGAATTGCGGCAAAAGTTCTGAATGAGTTAGAAAATTGGACAATCGAATTGGATTATGAACGATGTATTTTGGAAACTGGATTGAAACAACCCGAAGCAATCGCTTTGTATGAGCGATGTGATTATACAAGAATCGAAAATTATGATCAATACAAAAACGTCGAAGAAAGTGTTTGTTATGAGAAAATATTGAACTAAAAAAGCTGAGCGTTGCTCAGCTTTTTTATTATTTATTAGATTGTTTTACCATTTTGTTCATTTCGGATGCCGTAATTTCACCATCCATAATCATGTACATTTGTTGATCATCGCTATTAATGCTCATCAATACATTTTTAAAAACTTTCGCATTTGCATTTTCCGTTAAAAAGCGAATTTTACTTCCGTCCTTATTTATCGACATCAATTCCTCTAATTTCATTTTATCAAAAGCAGATTTCACTTGATTTTTAGCATCTTTGTTTGTGTTATCAATCATAATCATTTTGATTGAATTCATTTTTTTGAACAAGCCATCCAAATCTTTCAAATCAGAATCATTTGCCGTCAAATTTCCCATCATACTAAACATTGCCTTGTTTATTGTAATCGTTGTAACGCCCTTTTTATCCTGAAATTGGTTGTAAATATCGACGAATTTATTTGTTTGTGCATTTGCAAATCCAACGATGAATAATGCAAAAATGAATACATATTTTTTCATATTTTTCTTTTTTAAAGTTCTATTGATAATGATTTTAATTGTCTGATTGCCTTCGCTCCTTGGTCTACATTTTTCGAAAATAATTTCATTGTAGAATAAGCCAAAGCTTTCGCTTCTTCCATATTTTCAACTGGTTGACCATTTACAATCACAAAATCTGATGAATATTCTTCTGCGCTTTCAGGCTTTGTAATTTCTTGTTCAATTGGTTGAATGGTTGATTTTTTATTTTCTTGTTTAATTGATTTTGTCTCTTTTACAAATTGCGAAACTTCGTGTTTTATCTCGATATTATTTGGTTCAGAAATCACTGTATTAGGCTTTTCAACAGTTTTTTCTTCTTTATTCTTAACAACTTCTACTTCTTTTTTATTTGGTTCAATTGTTTTCACAATTTCTTGATGATGTTCAACATTGTTTGTTTGATTCAAGAAGAAAAATAATCCAACAACAAGTAAAATAGACGCAGCAATTCCCGAAATTTTCCATAGAGAAAACTCTTTCGTTTTCGATTTTTCTATAACTTTTGGTTGATTTTCTTCAACTTTAGCCATAAAATCATCAAAACTTAATTCCATTTTGACTTCTTTTTCCTCTTTTAATGTTTCAAAAAAAGAATCATTTTCATTATTTATGAGTTGTTTTTCTTGCTCATCAGTTAATTTTCCAGCAAAAAAATCATCTTTATTTATAATAGATTGCTCTTTCTTCATTTTCAAAAAAAACTTCTAATTGTTCTCTTACTTTTTGTCTTGCTCTCATCAAATTTACTCGAATTGCATTTTCTTCCATTTCTAGAATTTCAGCAATTTCTTTTATTTCGAGTTCTTCTACATCTTTCAGATGCATTACTTTGCGTTGTTTTTCTGGTAATTGATTAATCAAATTTAGAATAATCGGTTTTATTTCTTGTGGATCTTCTTGAATACTCAAATTGATTTGCGTTGTATTTTTATAATTCTCTCGAACATCAAATTTTCGTAATCGATTTATACATTCATAATTTACCATTCGCATCGCATAAGCCTCAATATTGTTAACCTCAATTAACGAATCGCGCTTTTCCCACAATTTCATTAATATTTCTTGCACAACATCAAACGCTTCATCATCACTAATCAAAATCCTACGCGCAAAACGATACAGCTTATCCTTGTGGACAAATACCGATGTTTTAAACGTTTCTTGATTCATATTGAGTGCTTTTACTAATAAGACAGCTCAATACTAAAAAGTGTTACATCGATTTTGAAACTTTTTTTGAATAAAATGAAAAAGCCTCTATTTTAGAGGCTTTCAAATAAAAATATTTTAATAAATTATCCTTTATAAATAACAGTTCCTCCAGCTTGCGCTTTTGGAAAGATTGTAACATCGGCAATTTGTACATGTTCTGGTTGTTGCAACAAATACTCTATTGCATTTGCAATATCCTCACCAACCAATGGCTCAAAACCTTTGTACACATTATCCGAAAGTTCTTGATTTCCTTTGAAACGAACCAAAGAAAATTCTGTTTCTACCGCTCCTGGCGCAATATTAGAAACTTTGATTCCGTAAGGTAATAAATCATAACGCATTCCTTTGCTCAACGATTCTACCGCCGCTTTCGACGCACAATATGTTCCTCCATTTGGATAAACTTCTTTTCCTGCAATCGACGAAAGGTTGATGATATGCGCATTTGATGATTGTTTAAGAATTGGAATAATTGCTTTCGAAACGTAAATTAATCCTTTTACATTGATGTCAATCATTGCTTCCAAATCCTCCAAATCAGCTGTATCAAAAGGTGCTAATCCGTGTGCATTTCCCGCATTATTGATTAAAACATCAATATTTTTCCACTCATTTTCTAAACTTTCTACTGCATTAAAAACAGCTTCCTTGTCTCGAACATCAAATTGAATGGTTTTTACGTCCGTAATTTTACTCAATTCTGCCTGAATTTCATCTAATCGTTCTTGACGACGACCACACAAAATTAAGCGATAATTTGCTGCTAATTTCTTTGCTGTCGCCATTCCTATGCCAGATGTTGCTCCGGTTATGAAGACTGTTCTTTTCATTTTCTTAAATAATTAAAAGTGCTTTTTTAAGACCGTCTAAGATACAAGCTAAAAAGAAATTAAAAAATGATTTATCCTGTTTTCGTTCGATATTTTCTACTTTTTCTTCTTTCATTTTTCCACGAGAATCATTCTTTACCGCCGCATTTCCAACTGCTGATAATAATTTCCTTTTCGAACCGTCATCACGCAAAACATTCACTTTCAAATTTTGATAATCTATTCCAAAATTTCCACTTGCAGCTTTATCATTCCCATCAAAATTAAATTTTATTTGATTGAAAAATCCGTCTACAGAAATCTTAAGATATGGTTTCACAAAAGGATCAAGATTTTTTGCAGGAAGTTTTGTAATCGATCCATTGATATTAAATTTCTCTGAACGATTCATTGGGTTAAATGTCCAATTTGCACGCAAATCTCCATTCATAAATTCTGAACGCCAATCGACATTTACATCTGGTAACGATTTTTTACGATAACCCGAATTGACATTTTTAACCGTTGCATTTATAGATGAAAAAGTCAATTTTCCTGTTCCGATACTTTTTTCAGTTTCTTCCTCATATTCTAATTTAGAGTTGACCAATTGCAATTGTTTAACCCCTAAATCGAATTTCATTTCGCGTAATTTTTGCGAAAACATAGTTTTACGTTTTGTGTCATCAGGTGGAACCAAACTTCTATAAATATTTGCATAAAGCTGGTTCAATTTTATTTGATTCGCTTTCAAAAAGAAATCTTTGGATGGAGAAATTCCCCACTGAATTCCATTTCCTTGTAATTGATTGACAGAAACAGTGTATAAATCGGCTTGTTTATCTAATGAAGCTGTATATGCTTTTCGAGAAAGTTTTGGCGTTAATTTTAATTGATTCAACATCAAATTTCCGTTCTGAAATTGCAAAGCGCCAGTATTCATTTTATACGTTTTTCCTAAATCGAAATCAATTCCAGAAGATTTTAACAACACAGATTTATACGAAAATGGAATCGCTTCTTGAATTGTTTTTGGATCAACATTGATTTGATTAAACGTTAACTGAATTTGCTTCAGCGTTAAATTCGGCGTTTTTTGTTGATAAGGAATCACATCTAAATGTCCATTTACCAACGAAATTTTATCAACTTTTATAATATCATTAAACTCTTTCGACGTTTTTCCTTCGCGCTGTGCCACTCGTCTTGGCTGTCCATAAATCGTAAATTTTGGATTTTTGAAAATAACATGATTAACATGAAGTTCTTTCCCATAATCATTTTTTAATCCTAAAACCGTCAAATTAACATTATTGAAATCAAATTTTTGCGAAGCAATAAATCGAGATTGTTTAATTTGAATCGTATCAATTCCAAGATTAAAATTAATCAAGAATTTTTGCGTTGCTTTTTCCGCTTTTTTTGCAATAACTTTTTCATTCTTTTGATCGATGATTTTCACATTTACCTCATCCAATTTGATTGAATTTGTATGAAAATAAAAATCACCATTTTTTATTCCCCAACTATTATTATTCAACGTCAAAATTGGCGCTTCGACATCTAATAACGTGTTTGATTTTGTATAATTTCTATTAAATTGATTCTTTGAAATCAATGGTTTCATTTTAAAATTTTTCAGAATTAATTTCTTTTCTGTCAAATCAAAATTAGAAGCTGTCAACGTGTGCATTTCATTCAAACGATAATACATCGAATCCAACTTAATACGAAAAGTTTTGTAATCAATCGGAATATCATTTGTTCGCGTCAACGCATTCATTTTTATTCCTTCGATACTTAACGCAACATTATTTATTGCATATTTTACCGTTTCTGCATTAGAAAAAAGTGAACGAATTTTACCGTTTTCTATTTGCAATTTTTTGATATTAATTAACTCCGCATCTTCCGTTTTTATGCTTACTTTTTTAGTTGATTGCTTCTCAACTTTATTCTCAGGTTTAGCAGAAATAATGGTAATTTTTGGATTTTTGAATTTGATTAAATCTGTTTTAAAATATAATTTATCTTCCGAAGTAAATCCCCAATCCATTTTAGAAAGCGAAAGAAGTGGCGTTTCGATATCCAATAAATCATTTTCAGAATCATTTGGAACATACAATTTTCCGTTCATTTTGAGTGGTTTCATCGAGAAATTATCCAATTCAAAATCAGTTTCATTAAAACGAACTTTTCGTGCTCTAATCAATTGTTGATCTTTTACTACAAAAAACATCGAATCTAATTTGATGTCAAAAGCAGAATATCTGAACGGAATTTTTTTGTCCGCTGTTCGTTCATTGAAACGAACGCCGTCAAAATCGATCGAAAAATTAGAAACATTTGCAATATGTTTTTTTCCTGATTGAGAATACAAATTAAACTCGCCATTATTGATATTTACATTGGAAACATCGATACTTTGCCCAACTTTAGATTGCGCTGTATCTTTTTTGATCGAATCTTTTTTCTCTTTAAGATAATAATTTACAGAAGGATTATTGATATTGATAGAAAGCGCCGCAACTTCTTTTTTGGTAATCAACTTGAAAAAATTAATTCCAACTACATTTATTTCTTTGACTTTTCCTGTTGCGTCAATCGAATCCTTTATCAACAAAGAATCTTTTGGAGAAACTTCGACATTTTTTAGCGATAAAGATGAATTAAAAATAGAAAAGCTCAAATCTTCGTAAGTCAGATTATAAGCCGTATCGTTTTTTTCTGCAATGATTTTTGGAAGTCGATCATTCAGAAAATAGGAGATGTAAAAACTTAAAATAAAAAGTACCGCAATAATAGAAATTAAAGCGATACCGATTCTTTTTATCCAACGGTTGTTAATCATTGATATAGTTTGGTTAACAGTCTTAAAAACAATTATTATACCAAATATAACAAAATGTTAAATTTATTCGTTGATATCGTAAATTTCTTTGATATTTTCTAAGATTGTATCGAAGTTTAAATTCAAATCAATTAATTTTCCAGTAAACAAATCGAACACCCAACCGTGTACTTCCAATCCATTTTCCATTGCGCGTTGCACAAAAGGATTTTTTACAACATTAACACATTGTTCTTGTACATTTAACTCTACCAAACGGTTGTAACGCATTCCTTCATTTTCGATTGCATTTAATTCTTCTGAATGTAAACGATAAACATCACGAATATTACGCAACCAAGGATTCATAATTCCTAAATCTTTCGGAATCATTGCAGATTTAATCCCACCACAATTATAATGTCCACAAACTACAATATGTTTCACTTTTAGATGTTCTACCGCATAGTCCAAAACAGAAGTGGTATTCATATCCAAACTAATTACCATATTCGCTATATTGCGGTGTACAAAAACCTCTCCTGGCTCCGCTCCCAACAACTCTTCTGCCGTCACACGACTATCTGAACACCCAATATAAAGTACTTCTGGATTTTGACCAGCCGAAAGCTTATCAAAATATTGCTCGTCTTGTCCTAAACGTTTATTTACCCACTCTTGGTTGTGTTCAAAAACTTTTTCTAAATTCATAATTTTCTAAATTACATCTTGCACTTCGGGATGTTTACCAACATAAACGCTCACATAACTACAAAATGGTATGATTTTCAACTTATTTTTTCTTGCGTAATCTACAGCTTCTAACACTAACTTTTCTGCCAAACCTTGCCCTCTCAATTCGGGATTAACACCTGTATGATTAATCAACATTTGTTCTTCTTTCAGCATAAAAGTTAATTCGCCAACTTCTTTATTATTCTCATCAAGAAGTATAAAAACGCCATTTTTTCCTTCTAAATTCAATTCAATTTTCATAGAATATTATTTTAAATTCAAATTAATCTTTTTGGATGAGATTTGGTCAAAAAGATTTGTTAAAAGTCTCGATATACAAGACAAATTTACGAGTGAAAAGTTTTTAATTCAAAGAAAATTTAAACAAATCATAACAATCAATTTACAATCATCTTTCTATTTGATACTCAACAATAAACCATTCTATATAATATTTAATGTATAGGTTTGAGTTTTTTACTTGATTATTTATTACATTTGTTAGATATTTTAAGGAAATATTCTTCATATGAAATTTATTGTATCGAGCAACACGTTATTAAAAAATGTTAACTTAATCGGAGGAGTTATTAACTCTAATAATACTTTACCAATCCTTGATAATTTTTTATTCGAATTGGATGGTAGCCAATTAACTATCACTGGTTCTGATTTAGAAACAACAATTTCAACAACTTTAGAAGTTGAGTCTAATGATAATGGAAAAATTGCAATTCCATCAAAAATCTTAACTGATACGTTGAAAACTTTCCCAGCGCAACCGCTTACTTTTATCCAAAAAGAAGGAAATACGTTGGAAATTGTTTCAGAACAAGGAAATTATCAGTTAGCATTTGAAGACGCAAACGAATATCCTCAAACGCCAGATATCGAAGACGCAAGCTCTACAACTCTTAGCGCAAGCATTTTATCAGAGGCAATTATCAAAACTATTTTTGCGACAGGAAACGACGAATTACGTCCAATTATGACAGGTGTTTTCTTCCAAGCAAATGCAGATATTTTCCGTTTTGTTGCTACAGATGCGCATCGTTTGGTAAAATATACACGCAACGGCTTAGACAATTTACAAGCTGCTGAATATATTATGCCGAAAAAACCACTTAACTTATTGAAAAATATTTTAGGAGGAAATAATGACGATGTAACAATCGAATATAACAATACAAATACACGTTTTTCTTTCCAAAACATCGTGTTAACTTGTCGTTTGATTGATGGTAAATATCCTAATTATGAAGCGGTAATTCCAAAAGAAAATCCAAACGTATTAACGATTAACAGAAACTTATTCTTAACATCTTTGAAACGTGTGGCAATTTTCTCTAACAAAACAACAAACCAAGTTCGATTAAAATTAGTTGGAAATTCATTGACAATTTCTGCTGAAGATATCGATTTTGCAAACAAAGCAGAAGAAAGACTTCCTTGTGATTACAACGGAACTGACTTACAAATCGGTTTCAATTCTCGTTTCTTAATCGAAATGTTGAACAATTTACAATCAGAAGAAATAACATTGGAAATGTCTGAGCCAAATCGTGCAGGAATCATCAAACCAGTTGATGGACTAGAAGATGGTGAAGAAATCTTAATGTTAGTTATGCCAGTTATGTTAAACGCATAATCAAAAAGAATACATAAAATTCATTTATACAATACAATGAAAATTTCATACAATTGGCTAAAAACCTACATTGATACAGATATCACACTTGATGAAGTGTCTGCTACACTTACAAGTACAGGTCTTGAAGTAGAAGGTGTAGAGCAAGTAGGTGGAGCTAAAAATTATTTGGAAACCGTATTAGTTGGTAAAGTTTTATCGGCTGTACCTCATCCAAATGCAGATAAATTAAAAGTTACTAAAATAGATTTAGGAGACGGAAAAGAAACGCAAATTGTTTGTGGTGCTCCTAATGTTGCAGCGGGTCAAAATGTACCTGTAGCAACTGTCGGAACGGTTTTACCTTCGCCAGATGGTGAATTTAAAATCAAGAAGGCAAAAATTCGTGGTGAAGAATCTTTCGGAATGATTTGTTCTGAAGTAGAATTAGGAATTGGTACAGATCATTCTGGTATTTTAGTTTTACCAGAAGATTTAAAACCTGGAACTTCTACGTTTGATCTTTTTGGAAAAAATGATGAAGTTGACCACGAAATTGAAATTGGTTTAACGCCAAATCGTGCGGATGCAATGTCACATTTCGGTGTAGCGCGTGATTTACATGCTGCTCTTAAAACTCGTGATATTGCGTCAACATTCAAAACATATGATGTATCAAATTATCCTACGATAGATTTCGGAAAAAGCCCTATTTCTATAGAGGTTAAAGATACAGAAGCTGCACCTCGTTATGCAGCTGTTTACTTGAAAAATGTAAAAGTTGCTGAGTCGCCAGATTGGTTAAAAAATCGTTTGAAAGTTATTGGATTATCGCCAATTAATAATGTGGTTGATATTACCAATTATATTTTACACGATTTAGGACAACCTTTACATGCTTTTGATGCAGCTAAAATTGAAGGAAATAAAGTGATCGTTCAAAAATTAGCAGAAGGAACAAAATTCACAACTTTAGATGGCGTTGAACGTACATTAAAAGGACATGAATTGATGATTTGCAACGAAAATAATCCAATGTGTATTGCGGGAGTTTTCGGAGGAAATGATTCAGGAGTTTCGGATGCAACGACAACTATTTTCTTAGAATCAGCCTATTTTGAGCCAGTAACAATTCGTAAAGGTGCAAAAGCACATGCGTTGAATACAGATGCTTCTTTCCGCTTTGAACGTGGAATTGATCCTAACACAACAATCGATGCATTGAAAAAAGCTGCGATGATGTTAGTTGAAATTACTGGCGCTGAAATTGCATCTAATATTGATGATATTTACGAAAATCCAATTCAAAACTTTAATGTAAAATTACGTTTACATAAGGTGGTTGAATTATTAGGAGTTGAAATTCCAGAACATAAAATCAAATCGATTTTAGAGAATTTAGAAATTAAAATTTTGTCAGAAAATGATGGGATTTTAGATTTAGAAGTTCCTGCTTATCGTGTAGATGTACAACGTGATGTGGATTTGATCGAAGATATTTTAAGAATTTATGGATACGATAATATCGAAATACCTTCTAAATTCTCGTTTTCTTATGTTCCAAATCAAAAAGTTAGTCCAGATAAAATCGAAGATTTTATTGCGCGTCAATTGATTTCTTTCGGATTCAATGAAGCCATCAATAACTCGTTAACGAAAAGAGAATACGAAGAAGTTTTCTTTTATCCAGAAGGAGAAAGTGTTGCCATGTTAAATCCGCTTTCGGCTGATTTAGCTGTTATGCGTCGCACTTTGTTGAATGGTTTATTAGAAAATGTTGCGTTTAATATCAACCGTCGTAATTCGGATGTTAAATTGTTCGAATTTGGGAAAGTTTACCGCAAAATTGATGGGATTTACGAAGAAAATAAATGTTTAGGAATCGTTCTTTCAGGAAACTTTAATAGCGAATCGTGGACAGGAAATTTACGTAAAGCTTCATTTGCTGATTTGAAAGGTTTGATTAAACAAATTTTTGTTCGATTAGATATTCAAATTACAGATGAGTTACCTGCAAAAGATGATAATTTCTTAGATGGAATTGAGTTTATTTCTGGTCAAAAACCATTAGGAAAACTAGGAATCATCAGCAAAAAATTAGCGAAAAAATTAGGCGTTAATCAAGATGTTTTCTTTGCTCAATTAAATTGGGATGCAATGGTTGCTTTAGCAAACAAACACGATTTGAAATACAAAGAAATCTCTAAATTCCCAGGTTCTCGTAGAGATTTAGCTTTATTGCTTGATTCTTCTGTGAAATATGAAGAATTGTACAAAGCGACAAAAGAAGTGAAAACGAATTTGTTGAAAGCTGTTAATTTATTCGACGTTTACGAAGGAGATAAATTGCCAGCTGGTAAAAAATCGTATGCTTTAAGTTTTATGATTCAAGACGAAAATAAAACATTAAGTGATCAAGAAATTGATGGTTTAATGAATAAATTAATCAAATTGTATCAAGAAAAATTCAACGCTGAGTTGAGATAAAATATTCCGAAAAATGAAAAAGATTGTAACTTTATTTTCAGCAACTATTTTGATGAGTTTTATAGCAACTTCTTGTTCTACAAGCGCAAGTACTGCTAAAATTAAACCAAAATCGGAAGTTTCGATTTCAAATCAAAATTGGTATTTGATCAACGATAACAACGTAGTAAAAGGTTTGTACGATAAGGACGTAATGTTGGTTATAGACGAAGCGAATTCGACTGTAAGTGGTTTTGCGGGTTGCAACAATTTCAATGCTGCTTTTACAAAAGTTAGCGGCGTAACAAGCTTTGTTAATTTTTCTGAAACTAAAATGGCTTGTCCTAATTTGCAAGAAGAAAAAGCATTTTTATCGATGTTGAAAAGTGTAAATCGTTACGAAGTTTCTGGAAAAGAATTACATCTTTACAAAGGAAATATCTTGTTATTAACATTTAAAACTTTGTAAGTTTTAATCATTTTATAAAATCAAAAAGCGCTCTACGAGCGCTTTTTTTTTATGGTTTATTTTTTCTTTATAATTATTACACCATTAATTCCCTCATATCCATATTTTTCTATAGCTTCAAAACCTTTAATAATCTCAACATTATATTTATTTTCATTAATATTTTTAAGTTTTTTCTTTAATTTATTATTTAAAACTTCAGAATCATTATTAATATAATCTTCAACTATAATCCCATTAGAAGTTTTAGGAAATCTTATATAAAATTTTTCATTATCAAAAAGAACAAGTGTTAATCTTTTTAAATATTCTTCCTCCTTTATAAAAACATCTTGATTTGAATAATTTATTAACATTTTTTCTTTTATTAAAAAAGTTTTATTAATTCCGTTCTCAATGAAATTTAAAGTATCCTTTTTAATTTCATATTCAAGATTAAAAAAATTCTTTTTTTTAATTAAATCGCCATGGATAATTGGATATTTTAAAGTTATATTGTTATTATTTATAACTTCCAAAAGAGACTTATCATTAATTTTAATATATTTTTTTTCTAAAATCTGAGCATTTAAACTTAATGTAAAAAAGTAAAATATTACAAGTATAAATTTCATAAAATACTATTTATCATTATTATTCTCTACAAGTTTCTCTACTATGTTTTCATCACTTTGCTTAAAACCAATTTTAGTAATCGGAATTTCTTTTGATGATAAATAAAACTCTAAATCAGCATTTAATTCAATCAAACGATGTGGAAAATCTTGTCCAACATTTTGTTTGGCTTCTGTTAAGAAAATTGCGCAATGTTTTAAATAATCTGGCGTTAATTTCGATTTTGCTTCTTGGAAAGCCGAAAACAAAACCTTTTCTGTCATCACAATATTTTTCGTTTCATCTTTTCTGTACAACGCATACAAACGTTTTTTAAGCGATTGTGTAAAATCTATCAACATTGTATTTGAGAAAAGTCTCATTTCAGCCGCATAAGGCGTCCAGAAATCTTTGTTCAACGCATTTTGATTTTTCAAAATTGATAATAAAGGAGAATCTTGCGCCAGATTTGCGGTCATGTGGTGTAAAAGTAATTGTTTCCGCTCGTCAAAAGTTGGAGGAAAAATAGGAATATGCAAATCAAAACGACCAGGCGCAACGATTTCATCATTCAAATTTGCCAAAGATTCAACAGCTCCAACAATCAAAAGTTCTTTCGTGTCATTTTTCTGAATATGTCTAAGAACGGAATAAAACAAATCGACCATTTCTGGATAAATGGTATTTACAGAAGTAGAATGTAGTATTTCGTCGAACGAATCAATAAACAATAATGTTTTGGGTTGATTCATCTTTTTTGAAAGAAAATCGGAGAATTTATTTTTTTTGTTATCAAAATTTCCAACTAAATAATCATTGAAAATATGTACAAATTCGTAACCAATCATATCCGCTATTTTCTTTGCCCAATATATTTTTCCACTACCTGGAGGTCCATACAAAATCAATCCCGCAGGTTTTGAGATTCCCCAACTTTCTATTTGATCTTTACTGATAAATGGATCTAACATATCAGTCATATAAAAATACAAGTCAGTATAACCGACTAAACTTTTACCAGAAAAATCTTCGCATTGCGGAAATGCTTTTTCTATAAATGGATATTTTCCCCCAATGTAAGAATGAATCAAATAACTTGACACACCCGTTTTCATCTGCTTTGCAACCTCAGCAGGAATTCCATTTGTTACAAAAAAATGAAGCACTTCTTCTTCTTTCGCTCCAATTGTTTTAGCGATCTCTTCTATTGTTTTTTCTTTGGAATAATCTTCGGCATATCTTTTTAAGAAATCTTTATTCTCTTCCGAAAATGCTATAAATTGTTGTGTTACATTAAAATTTTCGTCAATACAAAAACTCAAATCAATATTAAAATCATTGATAAAATTCTGTAAACTTCCTAAAGATATTTCGAGTTGATTAGATAAATCTTTTAATTTCATTCTGTTGGCTTGTTCTAATTTCTATTAAAAATAAAGATTAATTCGTTAACTAGACTATTTTAAATTCTAAACTTCTGTTAAAGCAACAAGCGCATCTATAGATACGCTTGTTGTTTTTGCTAATATGAAATTAATTTCTTGTAAAATTCGATTAAAGCTTTCAGAGCTTCTATTTTTTCTTCAAATTCTAAATGGTAAATTGTTTCTATAACCAAATTTTCACCTTCAATTTTACTTGATATTTTAGGTTCGAATAAATTATCCTTTGCTATTTTTTCAAGATTAGTTTCAATCAATAAATTCTGTAAATAATGTTTAAAAGATTCATTGCTACAATCAACTTTTAGAATCTGTTTCTTTCTTAAAAATAAATTGACAAGATGATTAATATTCGTAATCGTAAAAATTGGTAACGATATTTTATCTAAGGTTACTCGAATTTTTCCTAGATTATGATTTCCTAATTCTTGTTCTACATAAATCAAACATTTTTTATAAGGAATGTCGATATAATAGTAAGACAAGTGCAACTTTGCTCCAATTGTACCATCAACCTTAGCGTCATTATTATAAAAAATTGCGTCATCATAAGATTGCGTAAATAATTTCAATTGACTTTCGAACATTACAATTTAGATGAATTAAGATAATCTTCTATTTCTTCTTTATTTGCTTCATCAGATTCGTCTTTCAACACGCGGTTCGCAACTTTACCAACGGTTAAACCTTGAATAACGATTGAGAATAAAACGACAATATATGTAATCTCTAGCAACAAATCTTTCCATTCCGAATTTGGCATCGAAAGAACTAATGCAATTGAAACTCCACCACGAATTCCTCCCCAAACTAAAACGATAAGTGAACCTTTGGAGAATGTATTTTTTCTTAAAATAGTACGAGCTGGAATCACAATTGATAATGTTCGAGATAATAAGACGATAAAAATTGTGACAATTCCTAATAGAATTTGATCCATTAAATCTTCTATTAACAACAATTCGAAACCTATAAAAAGGAATAAAATAGCGTTCATTATCTCATCAATAAGCTCCCAAAATTTGTTTAAATAATCTTGAGTTGTTTTGCTCATTGCGAATTTCTTTCCATAATTTCCGATTATTAAACCTGCGATAACCATAGCTAAAGGACTCGAAACATGAAGTTCTTTTGCAATCAAAAATCCTCCCATTACAATCGACAATGTAATTAAAGCTGAAACTTTATAATCATCAATTTTTTTCATGGATCTAGAAGCTGTAAATCCTAATAATAACCCAAGTAAAATTCCTCCACCAGCTTCCATCAAGAATAATTTTGAAACACTTGCAAAGTCAGCATCAAAGCTTGGATTAGTTGCTATTTGTAAAACTACTGCGAACATTACAACTGCTACACCATCATTAAATAGTGACTCTCCTGTAATTTTTGTCTCAATAATTTTAGGAACTTTTGCTTGTTTCAAAATTCCTAATACAACGATTGGATCAGTTGGAGAAATTAATGTTCCGAACAATAAACAATAGATATACGGAATTTGAATACCAAAATATGGGGCGATGTAATATAAAATTGCTGATATAATAAATGCTGATAATACTACCGAAATTGTAGCATAAGTAGCAATTGTCTATCTCAAGTTTTTCAGATCGAGTATATTAACGTGCATTGCACCTGCAAAAAGCAGAAAATTAAGCATTGCGCCCATCAATATTTCATTGAAGTCTAAACTGTTAAAGAGTTGAAACATGTCTTTTGTAGCATCAGGAAAATAGCTATCTCCCAATAAACGGATAGCGACAGATACTAACATGGCGATAATCATAATTCCAATTGTTCCAGGTAATTTTAGGAATCGAAGGTTTGCATAAGAAAATAATGCAGCAAGAACAATTAGAACCGAAAAAGAATAATATAGTTCCATTGGTATTGATTAAAATTTGGAAAAAGTTACAAAAAAAGAGCCACTATAAAGTGGCTCTTTCTATATTAATTTGATTTTTTTATCAAAATTAGTTTTTTGGAGCTTGCCCAATTAAATCCATAAATTGATCTAACTTAGGTAAGATAATAATTTGTGTACGACGGTTTTTAGATTTTCCTTCCGCAGTCGCATTTGTAGTTAATGGATTAAATTCTCCACGTCCACCAGCTGTTAAACGTTTACCATCAACACCATATTGGTTTTGTAATGCTTGTACAACAGAAGATGCACGTAAAGCAGATAAATCCCAGTTGTTGCGGATGTTTGGTTTAGAAATTGGCACATTATCTGTGTTACCTTCAATCAATACATCGTAATCTCTATAATCGTTGATGATTTTCGCAATTTTACTTAAAGTTTCTCCTGCAGCAGGCGAAATTTCGTAACTACCAGATTTGTACAACATGTTATCAGCTAACGAAATGTAAACAACACCTTTTAAAACTTTAACATCAACATCTTTTGCTTCGTTGCTAGATAAAGAACGCGTCAAGTTGTTTGTTAAAACCATGTTCAAACTATCAGATTTGCTTTTCGCATCAATCAAATGTTTGATGTATTTGTTAGACTGATTGATTTCGTTCACTAATTCAGAAACATTTTTAGAACCACCATTAATACAATTTTTCAATTGCTCTTGTAATTGTTTAATTTGATTTCTTTCACTCTGAACTGTGTTTTCGTACTGACCTTGGTTAGATTCAAAATTAGCTAATTTAGCTTTCGCTACAGCCAATTCTGTTTGACATCCTTGGTTCTCAGAATAAGCTGAGTTGAATTTGTTTTGTAATTCATCATACTTCTTCTGACTCACACAACTAAATAAAGTTGAAGCAGCGATAACCGCTACTGGCAAAATTGAAACTTTCATAATTATTTTTTTATTTCAGTTATACGAATATATGTTATTATTTTTTATTGCGAGTAAATATTCCGCAAAAACCATGCTGTAAAAACATAAAACTCCTACAATCATTTGGTTGTAGGAGTTTTAACGTGAATATTTTATTTCTATTGTATTAATCCTGAGGAATATACAAAACTTGACCTGGATAAATCTTATCTTCGTGTTTTAACATTGGTTTGTTTGCTTCAAAAATTTTTGGATATTGCATTGGATCTCCGTAAACTTCTTTGGCAATTTTAGATAAAGAATCTCCACTTTTTACAGTGTACATTGTTTTAGATAAATCTGGAATTTCGATTTTTAAAGGTGTTTTCAAGGTTAATTGATCTTCTACTCCTTCCACTCCATCAATGTTACCTGCTGTTGCTAAAATTTTTTGTTTCTCGTTGATGTCCAACGCTTGTCCAGCTACTACAATTTTATCTCCATCAGCAGAAAAAGTTACTCCTGACAAATCAAATCCTTGTTTTGCAACTTGTTCTTGTACTTTAGCTGCTTTTTCTTCTGGTGTTTCTGCACCTCCGAAGACTTTTTCTCCGGCATTTTTGATAAATGAAAATAATCCCATAACGAGTTGATTTTAATAATATTTATTTGTTGATATTTAGTAAATATATAATTTCTCTAACAATTATCGTGCAATTGATGAATATTTCTTTTTTAAATTTTCTGTAATCGAGCGTTGTTGCTGAATTTGACTTGTTAATTGATTAATTTTTGCGTCTAAACCTTTATCGTTCTCTTCGGCAGTTTGTATTTTTCCGCTCAATGTTACTACTTGATCTTCTATCGATCGCAAAGAATTTTCTGTTTTTATCTTTTTCTTCATCAAGCCATCAGTTACTTTATCATTTGATTCTCTTTCCAATTGATTCACCACCAAATCCAATTTATCGCCCAAAGCTTGCTTTTTACTTTCTAATTTCAATAAGGTGTTATTATCTTTTAGATATGATTTGATCGAGTTTCCTTTTTTCAATTGTGCATCAGCGTTATCTTTTGTCAATCGAATCATATTTTCGTTCGCTAGCCTCAACTCATTTCGTACACAACCTTGCTTCGTTTTAGTCGCTAAATCTTGTAGTTGAGCATAAATTTTATCAAACTCTGCCGAATTACTATTAAATGTCATTCCATTTTGATCAGTTAATGTATTAATCACGGTCGTTTTTCCGTTTTCTTCATCAACCAAACTAATCACAGATTTATAGACATCTTGCGAATTTTTGAATTTGATGTTACTCGCTTCGTGTTTTTTTAGAAAAGCAGAAGAACCTTCTTTGTTCGTTACCCAATTTTCCCACGATTTTACAATCAAATTCTGCGCACAATTATCCGTAGAAAAAGCAAAAGATTTCAATTCTTGTCCGTTCATTTCGTACTCAACTTCAAACAATCCTTCGTCAGATTGCGCATTAACATAAGCTGATGTTAACAAAGTTGTAATGGCTAAAAGTAATAGTTTCATCAAGTTGATAGTTTAAAATTATATTCACAATTATTTATCCAATTTACAAAATATCGGAGTTTAAGAAAAGATGTTGTACAGATTTTTTATAATGGTTAATTTTAACCAGAAATTAATCAAATATTCTAAATAACTCACAACCAATGTTATACAAATAATTAAATATAATAGGGTAAGAATAAGGGTACTTTTTATTTTTATTATACTCCCTTTAGCAAATATATAACTAATTTTAATCAACATAAAAACGAACTGTTATTGAAACGTATAAAAAGGATAAATAAATAAACTGTTTCGAGTCCACTATATAGACTACACAAATAAACTGTTTTGAGGTAGTTAAGGCCATATAGACAAACTGTTTTAGCCACGCTATTAAGAGCACAAGAAACCAACTGTTTTGAGGTAGTATATAAGGATTAATTTTATCCCCCCTTACCTCCTTGTACCCCCTCCCCCGTACTTTAGTTGCTTTTTAGGTAAATCAAAATAAGGTTGATGTATCCGACTATTTTTTACCTATTTTTCATTGACTTAAATAGTATACACCAGCTATTCATTCAATTTTTTTTTGGTTTTTTTTATTTTTTGGAAAATATAAAGCTAATTAATTGTAATAAAGATGGTTACAAATTAAAACCTCATCAAAATAAGACAAATAAACAACACTAAACAAAGTGTAAGTATATAATTATTAGCAATATAAAATATGTTAACCTCATCAATAAACACTCCCATTATTTCAATTTCTCAAAATAAAATAGTACAATTACATTACTGCTAACGGTTGGTAGTGGTTAACCAACCTAAGACTATCATATTTGTAATTCCTTATGCTTTCGAGTGTAGGGAATTTTTTTTAAATAATATTTTCAACTATAAAACATTGAAGACCATTTTATTACAAACAATCTACATAAACCACTAATAAAAATGTTGTTCTTTCATTACTAAAATAATATTTATAATAGTACAATCGTAATATAACGTCCATAAAACAATTAAAATAGCACACTTAAGCTCGTAGATTTTTGATTGAATAAGGACGTAAAAAAAGGCCTATAATATACAAGGGTCTAATAGGTTAACCATACCTAAACTAAATAACAAATTATCAGATTAACCAACTGAACCTAAATAATTTAATAACAAATATGATAGCGATTTCAATAGATTTTAATCTTAGACAATCAAACAAAGAAATTCATCAAACAATGGACTACCTAAGTTCATTAATTGGCACAGAAATATATTATTCTGTAGAGTATAAGAAGACAAATAATCAGCCACACATTCACGGTATAGCAGAAGCAAATCAGAACACAGTAAAACAATTACTTAGCTTATATATTTCAAACAATTGGTATATCAACACTGTTCACGATGCTAATGGTTGGCTTAACTATATTACAAAGGAAAACAAACAAATAAACACAACACACGATAAAAACAGAAAATATGAAGCTTAAAGACCTTAACCTCCCACCACTTACCAAAGAAGAACCTAACTACAGTTGGTCACATAAATTCAATTACCGTGCAACGCCACAAGAAGCATTTGGAACAGAAATAAACTTATCTGAAAGAATACAAAGCATAAGCACAACTATTAACGAAATAGAACTAATTAAGGCCTTAGCCTATGACGAAAACAGAACACTCGATAATGAGGCAGAACTAAATTATTTGTCAATTGATTTACAAGAACAATTTAGCGAATTACAACAAAATAAAAGAGATGAGGTTTAGGCCTCATTTTTTTGTTTAAAATAACCAACTGTACTAATTTTAGGGTATACTCATAACGCAATACACTTCAAGGATTAACCAACCTCAACAAAGTGCCTAAAATCGTATCAAAAAAATAAATTTGTTTATTAAAATAACACACTCTATATTTGGTACACTAAAAGCAGTAAAAAGAATATGATAGCAAAATATATCCGTGTTAGTACGACAGACCAAAATACAGGACGACAAGAGACAACCTCAACAGATGTTAAACAGTACGTCGACAAAATAAGTGGAGCAGTTAAATTTGCAGAAAGACCACAAGCAAGCAAACTAATCAAAGACATTGAACAAGGCAAAATAGATGAGGTAATAATACACAACATTGACCGCATAGGACGCAATCAATTGGATATCCTAACAACAATCGAATATCTTAAGGCCAAAAGAATACAATTAACAGTCGAATCGTTAGGATTACAGATGTTTACCCCAACAATGAAAGTAAGTGCCGCATTTAGCTTAATTACAAGTATTATGGCCACAATGGCAGAAATGGAGCGAGAGCAAATACGTGAAAGACAATTAGAGGGAATCGAAATAGCCAAAGCAAAGGGCGTATATAAGGGCAGAACTATCGGAACAACTGAAACAACCGAACAACTACTAAACAAACATAACGACATAGTTAAGTGTTTAACCTCAAAGATGAGCATAAGAGAAACCTCAGCAATCACAAAGAAATCTAAATCAACGGTGCAGAAAATATCACAATTATTAAGGGCTTAATTAGCCCTTATTTTTTTAAATAAATAGTTAATTGATTAAGGCTTAATTAGTTTGTAATTTTCAATTAACTTACTTGAAATCAGCATCTTAATTTAAGTATTTCTTTTTTAATTTCCAATTTTTTACTTAAAAAATACAACTATACATTTGCAGTGGTTATGTTGTTTAAGGGACGTCGAGTGCTTAACATGCATTTTGATATTTACTTAAAAAATTTAAATTATGGCCATAAAGGCAAACAAAAACAACTATAGACTAACAGATATACTTTACAGTGCTGATGTATGCAGTAAGCTTAGAATCGCACCAAAAACACTTCAACGTTGGGAAAAGAAAGGACTTCCATTTACTCGAAGCCAACACACCAATTTGAAAATGTATTTAGAAAGCGAAATAATCGAATGGTTGTCACAGAAAAAATAAAGGGGCTTAATAGCCCCTTATTTGTATCTGTAAAATTCAGAATTTATATCCTTAGTCGCTTCATAAAACTCAATAGCCCTATCTATTTCGGAACGTTTATCATAAACCGAAAAAGCTGTGCCGTCGTTCATTGCCTTATGAGTCATCGCTTGAACCTTAAATCTATCTACTTGCAAATTTAAAAGATTTGTTATGAAGCTTGCTCGCAAGTCATGAGAACTGACAACGTCAGAAAGTAATTTATCTACTTTGACAACACCATCTCCATAGGTATGGTAATTCATTGTTACTTTTTTTTCTAATTCCATTTCTCTAAATAAAGCACGAATTTGATAATTAACCATATTTGCTGTTGATAACCTAGGGAACTCTCCCAATCGTTCATACACTTCTATTGCTGGCTTCATAAGTGGGCTTAACAACTCTATACCTGTTTTTTTAGCTTTATTCTTTATTATAAAAAAAGAGCTTCCATTATTTGTTGTAATTAATTGCGGTATCTGTTCATATAATTTTTTCACACCTTGAAACCTCATCCCTGTAGTAGATGCTAACATTATATAATCTTTGCCTTTAACAGCACTTTTTGATTTTGGTTGATAATTGTAAATATTATTTAAAAATTCGTTTGAGAAATAATAATCCTTAGATGATGGTTGCATATTAATTACTAGTCTTTCATCACTCAAATTTAGTATTTTATGTAGTTGATAGCCACGTTTAGACGCTTGTTCAAGAAAAAACCTAAATCGAGATGCTATAACACTTATAGTATTATTTGACTTACAAACTTTATTATGCACTCTACAATTAATTGTTCGGTTATTTCCTTTTAGTTCTTCAACAGAAAATTGAGCTGTTGTATCAATAAAATCATTATAAATATCATAGCTTATATCGCTTATATTTAATACCCTCTCTTTATATTTTTCATAATTTTTTATGTGATAAATAATACTCAAATAATTGCGAATAGTATCATCACTAATTTTCATCATATTTTTTTTTCGTAAATTTTTAACATTATTAATGTAATCCTCAATAAAATCAATAAATCTGTCTGATGTAACTTTAATTTCTTTTACTTCACGTCCTAAATACTCTAACAATTTTACTTTAAATTCTTCTCTGGTTGGCTTAATATCTATTAAATTAAAAAATAAATCTACTTGATTTACAGTTAACTCAAACTTATCTATAACTGATTTAACAATAAGATTTGATGGTTTTTTTGATTTATTCAACCTATCTCTATTAAATTTATAGTTATCTATTTCTTCGCCAAAATCTTGCGGTAAAATAGATTTTCCGATTGAAATCTTTAAACGTTCTTTAGAGCCAATAAATACCCCCGTGATGTAAGCAAAGATTGGTTGAGGTTTCGAAATATCTTTTCTTTTAAGTTGATAATTAATCATAGTATTTACATTATATTTGTTAAATTAAAATTCAAAACTACACCCAATAAATAGGGTGAGAACTAGGGTGATATTAAATGTCATAAACAGTCCAAAACTGTCTTAAAAAGGATTATCCTTGACCTAGTTTCAATTATTTAACTAACATTAATAAAGTTACAACTAACTAAATTTGAATATTATAAGCTTGATTTATGTAAGTTTAACCAGAAATTAATCAAACCGCATGCAAACAAAAATTTTATTAATTTACACAGGAGGAACAATTGGAATGGCGAAAGATTATGGAGATCAATCCTTGAAACCTTTCAATTTTGATAATTTGTTGAAACAAATTCCAGAGTTGGGACTTTTAGATTGTTCTTTCGATTATCATAGTTTCGATACACCGATAGATTCGTCTGATATGAAACCAAAATATTGGATAGAAATTGCCGAAACCATTCAACAAAACTACGAAAATTACGATGGTTTTGTCGTTTTACACGGAACAGATACAATGGCGTATACGGCTTCTGCAATGAGTTTTATGATTGATAATCTTGAAAAACCTGTCATTTTCACTGGTTCGCAATTACCAATTGGAGATTTGCGTACAGATGCAAAAGAAAATTTAATTACTTCGATTCAATTGGCTTCATTACGCAAAAATGATAAACCAATTATCAAAGAAGTTTGCGTGTATTTTGAATATAAATTGTTCCGTGCGAATAGAACAACTAAGATTAATGCAGAAAACTTTGATGCTTTCGAATCGCCGAATTATCCAGTGATTGGAGTTTCTGGTGTTCATTTGGAAGTGAAAGAAGATTTGTTGTTAAAAAATGTTGTGACAGATAAACTTTCTATCAACAAAGATCTAAATGCTGATGTTGGTGTTTTGAAGATTTTTCCTGGAATGAATCGTTCTTTTATCGAAAGTGTTTTGAACGCTCCAAATATGAAAGCTTTTATTATTGAAGCTTTCGGAACAGGAAATATTTTTACTGATGATTGGTTTATCGAATTGTTGGAAGAAGTAACGAATAAAGGAGTTCATCTTATTATCAACACGCAATGTGCGGGTGGAATGGTAGAACTTGGACGTTATGCAACAAGTGATGCGTTACTAAATATGGGAGCAATTTCGAGTTATGATTTGACAATGGAAGCTGCAATTACAAAAGCTATTTATTTATTAGGTCAAAATCTTTCGAAAGAAGAATTTAAAACACAATACGAAACAAACTTAAAAGGTGAACTTCGCCATCATTTTTACAATGACTAATTGTAAATTCATATAAAACGAAAAAATCTCTACTTGGTAGAGATTTTTTCGTTTTAATATTTTTCATCTTCAAAAGGTTGACGAACTGAATCTAAGAATATTCTCTCCGAAGCTCCAAACTCTTGAAAATTTTTTCTCGCTTGCTCTAAACATACTTTATTTGCACCATCTTCATACAAAGGATCATCAAATTGAATTCCATCATCTTCCCAAAAACATACTTCACATAATTGAAAAGTATTAATTGGTTTCTCTGAATATGTAAAACATTCACAACATGGACATTGATATTTTCCTTCTTTATTTGTCATCATAAACTAAGATAGCATTTATTTTTTTCCCGACATCGAAGCGCCATCAGATTCTCTTAATTTGAAAAAGATGTAAGTTGATAAAATTGTCATCACACCCATCGTCAAAAATGAATAACGGAAAGCTTGCACTTCTACTCCATTTACAAATCCTGCTTGTCTAAAAACGCCTAAAATTAATGCGGCTACAGAAATTCCAAAAGTTAACGATAATTGTTGTGTAACCGACAATAAACTATTTCCTTCGCTGGATGTATTTTCGTCCAAATCAGCTAAAGACAAGGTATTCATTGCTGTAAATTGTATCGAACTAAAAAATCCATTCAAAACCATTAACGGAATGATATAATAAATTGGTGATTCGGATTGTAGAAAATAAAATAGACAAATGATTAATCCTAAAATAATTGTATTAGAAATCAACGTATTTCGATAACCAAATTTATTCACAATTGGTACAACAAAAGATTTTGCTATAATATTACTTGCTGCGGACGGAATCATAATCAATCCCGCTACAGTAGCCGAATATCCGTAACCAACTTGCAACAAAAGCGGAATAAGAAAAGGCATTCCTCCAATTCCTAATCGTGTAATAAGATTTCCTATAATACCAATTCGCAAAGTTCTGATGTTAAACAAATTCAAATCGATTAAAGGATGTTGTTTATGTTTTGCATGATAAATATACAACCCAATCAAAAAGGCAGAAACCAATGTCAATGCAATGACGGTTTGCAAGCCAATCACACGAGAAGATGTCAATTCCATAATCAATGTTAACACCGTAACTCCTCCACTAAAAAGAATCAAGCCTCTGATGTCAAATTTAAAAACTGGATGTTTAAAATCAGGAATCGCAAAAGTCGTCATCCAAAGTGCTACTATTCCAAAAGGAATATTCACAATAAAAATCCAATGCCACGATAAAGTTTCAACCAAAATACCTCCAATTGTTGGTCCAAGAAGTGGACCTATTAATCCTGGAATGGTGATAAAATTTATCACTTTTAATAATTCACTTTTTGGATAAGCATACAAAATTGCTAAACGCACAACGGGAACCATCATCGATCCTCCAATCGCTTGTATGACGCGTGAAATCACTAAAAAAGGCAAAGTTGTCGCAAACGCACAAAGTGTGGATCCAAGTGTAAAAATCAATATCGCTGATTGAAAAACTTTTTTCGTTCCATATTTATCCGAAAGCCAACCACTCAGAGGAATTAATAAAGCTATTGTTAATGTATACGCAACGATAATCGACTGAATTTCCAAAGGCGATTTTCCTAATTCTTTTGCGATTGTAGGTAAAGAAGTATTTAAAATTGTAGCGTCCAAAGCTTGCATAAAAATTGCCATCGCACCAAGCCATGGCAAAAACTTCAACATTTTTGGACTTAAAATATGATCTGAATTCATTGAAATTCCTACAGCAAATTCTATTCCTATTTTAACATTTCGAAAAATCATTGAAAAAGATTAAATTTGAACTATGTTTCTCAACGCGCATACACATCATTTAGCTCATCAAACAGATGTTTTGGAATTGTATAATCAGTTTCCAAATGAGTTGAATAATGAAGCAAAATTATTTTCGGTTGGGATTCATCCAGCTTACATCAATACCTCATCAATAGAGGAAGAAATCGAAATTATCAATCAAACTATTTCGAATAAAAACTGTTTGGCGATTGGGGAAATTGGATTGGATAAATTGTGCGAAACAGATTTTGAATTACAAATCAATGTTTTTGAAAAACAATTAGAAATTGCAACCCAACATCAACTTCCAGTCATTATACATTCGGTTCGCGCTTATCAAGAAATTTTACACATTCGAAAACAAATGAAATTGACGATTCCGTTTATTTTTCATGGTTTCAATAAGAATGAGCAATTACTCAATCAAATTATTGCGCAAAATTGTTTTGCATCTTTTGGTAAAAATCTTCTATCAAACAAAAACTTACAAATTATATTTGCAAATCTTTCTGCAAATCAATTCTTTTTGGAAAATGATGCAAGCGAAATTTCTATTGAAGAAATTTATACTTTTGCAGCAGATTTGAGAAAAATTACAATCGAGGAATTACAACTTCAACAAGCAGAAAATTGGAAAACAGTTTTCGGTTACGAAGTTCAATCATAATAAAATACATTTCAATGGCAGTTTGGCAAGAAAGAGCTGAATTATTATTCAAAGAAGAAGGTTTAGAAATCCTAAAAAATTCGAACATTTTAGTTGTTGGTTTAGGTGGAGTTGGCTCTTTTGCCGCAGAATTTATTGCACGCGCAGGAGTTGGAAAAATGACTATTGTTGATGGCGATACTGTTGACATTACAAATATTAACCGACAATTGCCCGCTTTGCATTCGACAGTTGGACAACACAAAGTAGATGTGGTAGGTGATCGTTTGATGGATATAAATCCTGAATTAGAATTAACACGTATTAACGAATTTTTGAGTCCAGAACGTACACACGAAATCGTAACAACTGATTTTGATTATGTGTTAGATTGCATCGATTCTGTAACACCGAAAATTAATTTGATTTTAGCTGCAAAACGCAAAAAAATTAAAGTAATCAGCAATATGGGCGCTGGTGGAAAATATTTGGCAAGCAAAGTACAAGTGCGTGACATTAGCAAAACAGATGTTTGTCCGTTGGCAAAAAATGTTAGAAAACGATTAAAAAAAGAAGGAATTAATAAAGGTGTAAAAGCTGTTTTTTCGACAGAAGTTCCTGATGAATCTTCGGTTAAATTAACTGACGGAAAAAATTATAAAAAATCGTTTTACGGAACTAATTCGTGGATGCCTGGTTTATTCGGGTTGCATGCGGCAGAAACAGTGATTCGACATTTATTAAAAAAAGATAAATAATTAAGTACTTTCTTAAAGATTTAATTAATTTAGTTGCGAATTAACAAAGAGACGAAAAAAATGAAAATCAATTACGATTATATCACATACGAGGATGTTTTGAGAGCGCGTCAATTTATGTACGAGCAAGCGTTGGAACAGAATGCGACTAATTCGTTGTTGAATACTGCGAGAGATTTATTTGGAAACAGCAATTTCGAGATGTGTATCAAAATTTGTGAAGGTTTATTGGATGCAAAAGACCCAAAACAATTGTACGATGCAAAGAAATTAATTGCGTTATCATATTATAGTTTACAAGATTTTGAGAATGCGGATAATGCATTTTTCGATATCGCTCAAAACTCTGATAATTCGGACGATTGGTTTAACGTTGTGATTTCTGCAGCTTTAAATAAAAATATCGAACGTAGTAAAGAATCTTTTGGAATTGCATTAGAAAAATACACGAAATTTGGTCATCAACGTAATATGCCTTCAGTACAATTGATGTTGCATTACATGATTACGTTAGAAACTGTAAAAGAATACGTTTTAGCCTTGGAACAATGTAGAATGTTGGTACAAGTTTATGCTAAATTGAAAAAAACAGACGAAAAATTCTTAAGTTCTCGTGGTTTAGAACAAATCGAAAACTTTTTAGAAACTGCAAAACCAGTTTTGAAAAAAGCGAAAAAGAAAGAATTAACTGAAATCAAAAAAGAATTGGTTGAAGCCTTAGACGCAAACGGTGTAGAAAAAGTAGAAGCTTTTTTTGCTGAGTTTTAAGCCAACTATTTTTACAAGAAATAAAAAAATCCACTTCTGTTGAAGTGGATTTTTTGTTTAGATAAATATTGTAAATTAGAGGAAACACTAATTTGAATGAAATACTTTTTTACTTTCATATTCTTATTCTCAACTTTTACATTTGGTTGTAGTTGTGGAGAATTTCCATCTGTTAAAAATTCATTTGATGAATTTGATGAAATTATAATAGGAAAAGTCATTAAAATTGATACAACTCTTTATGATTATTCTTCAAATCCTGTTTTTGCTTATACATTTGAAATCGAGAAAAATTTCAAAAAAAATATAGATATTACAAATAAAAAACAAAAATATTATACAACTATTTACACACCTGCCTCATCAATGTTTGGAGGTTGTGGAAGTAACTTCGAATTAAATGAAACCTATTTAATTTATGGATTTATCACAGATTTTAGCATCTATACAAATATTTGTACAAGAACTTCTGATTTAAAATTTGTTGAACAATCTGAATTAGAAGAATTAGAAAAACTTAGTAAAGAATATCTGAAAAAAAACACTCTTAATATTCCGCCTCCTCCAAATTCAAGTAAAGAGAATTTAATCCAAAAAGAGTTTGAATTGTATAAATTATCAGCCGAAAAAAGAAATAAATATTATTGGATAGGTTTAAGTCTTTTAGGATTTTTATTGACTATTAGTTTATTCTTCAATTTTAGAAAAAGAAAATAAATTTAGATTCCTCCTTTGTCGGAATGACATAGACTCAATTGTCATTCTGAACGAAGCAATAGCGAGGTGAAGAATCTTCTAGAGATTTCTTAACAAAATCAAAAAGACAAAAAAGCTATTTTCTTAATCTATATTTAATCAAATATTTCTTCGTGGTTATTTCAAAATAAATAATCTTTTTATAGATTTATCATCACTAAGAATTAACACATGAGTCACGGAAAACTAAGAGAAGATCATAATTGCCAAAATTGTGGACATTACGTAGAAGAACATTATTGCACACATTGCGGACAAGAAAATGTAGAAACACGTCAACCGTTTCACTTTTTATTTACACACTTTATCGAAGATTTTATTCATTACGATGGAAGTTTTTGGCAAACGATCAAAAAACTATTTTTGAAACCAGGAGTTTTAACCAAAGAATATTTAAGTGGTAAAAGAAATAGTTCTGTTAATCCGGTGAAGATGTACATTTTTGTCAGTTTTGTAACGTTTTTTATTATCTCAATTTTTCCTTCTCATAAAACTGAATATAATGACACTTCCAATGAGCCTATATCAATAGAAAATACTGAAAAAATTCAAAAGGCAGTTAATGCAACAATAGACACTTTACAAAACAAAGGATTCGCTACTGTTGAACAAGGTGCAAAAATAAAATCTGAATTTGAAAAGAATAAAAACATAAATTCTTTAGAAGAAGTAAATGATGAATCTATTGAAAACTTGCAATCTGAAGTAAAAAATAACGTTCCAATATTATCTCCCTTTATTGAAAAATACCAAGAGTTAAGAAAAAGAAAGGTTTCTGATGAACAATTAGGAGAAGCTATTGTTGAGAAATCTTTGCATGTCATTCCGAAAGTTTTGTTTGTATACATGCCTTTGTTTGCTTTCTTCTTATGGATTTTTTACAACAAAAAGAAATGGTGGTATTTTGATCACGGAATTTTTACACTGCATTATTTTACGGTAATTCTTTTATCTATTTTAGTTTATTTTCTTTTGAATAAACTTTCAGATTATATTGATAGTAATGCTGTATCAGCCATAATAGCTTTAATTAATACATTGATTGTTTTATATCTTATTGTTTACTTTTTCCTTGCGCTGAAAAAACTCTATAACCAAGGATTTATCATTACAACAATTAAAGGTGTTATACTTTTAGGAATTAATACGTTTATTTTCTCAATAATTGTTATTGGAATTATTTTGTATTCATTTCTTCATGCTTGATAAAGATGCCTCGACACTTCAGAATGACAAATTCAAAAACAACAATATAAAAAAGCCTCGCATTTGCGAGGCTTTCTAATTTCTAATATCTAGATTCTAATTTCTATTTATTACGGTATTCGTTCCAAGTTTTGATTTTTAAATCATCCATCGATAATTTTGTAAATGCATTGATGAAAGCCGAAGCTAAACGTGCATTTGTAACCAACGGAATATTGAAATCTACTGCTGTACGACGAATTTGATAATCGTTGTCTAATTCCGCTTTTGTTAAGTTTTTCGGAATGTTGATCACCATATCAATTTTCTTGTCATGTAAATAAGACATTACATTTGGCTCTTTTTTATCAGAAGGCCAGTAAACAAGCGTAGAATACACATCATTTTCTGTAAAGAATTTGTGCGTTCCTTCTGTTGCATAAATTTTGTAACCTTTTGCGATTAATTGTTTCGCTGGTTCTAATAAAGCAACTTTAGAAGCAATTGGTCCACCAGAAATTAAAACTGTTTTCTCAGGAATTTCATATCCAACAGATAGCATTGATTTTAATAAAGCTTCTTCCGCTGTATCACCGATACATCCAACTTCTCCTGTCGAAGACATGTCTACTGATAAAACTGGATCTGCTCCTGCTAAACGTGTAAATGAGAACTGAGAAGCTTTCACTCCTACATAATCTAAATCGTAAACGACTTCTGAATGTCCTTTTTCTACTTCTAATCCTAATAAAACTTTTGTTGCTTTTTCGATTAAATTATTTCCTGCAACTTTCGATACGAATGGAAACGAACGAGAAGCACGAATATTAGTTTCGATAACACGAACTGTATTATTTTTTGATAAAAACTGAATGTTCATTGGTCCAGAAATTTCGAAACGTTTTGCAATTTTCGCTGCAACTTTACGCATTTGACGAATTGTTTCGATGTACACTTTTTGTGGTGGATAATACATTGTTGCATCTCCTGAGTGAACTCCCGCAAATTCTACGTGTTCAGAAACTGCGTAATCTACAATTTCTCCATTTTGACAAACTGCATCCAACTCAATTTCTTTTGCGCCTTGTACGAATTCTGAAACAACAACTGGATAATCAGGAGAAACTTCTTTTGCTAATTTCAAGAAAGCATCTAACTCATGCGTATTTGAAACTACATTCATCGCAGCTCCAGATAAAACATAAGAAGGACGAATCAATACTGGGAAATTAACTTCTTCCACAAATTTGTGAATCGCTTCTAAAGAAGAAAGCTCTTTCCAACGTGGTTGATCGATTCCTAATTCATCTAATATTTCTGAGAATTTGTGACGATTTTCTGCATCATCAATTCTTAAAGGAGAAGTTCCTAAAATATTGATTGATTGATCGTACAATTTCATCGCTAAGTTATTTGGAATTTGACCTCCTGTCGAAATAATTGTTCCTTCAGGTTGTTCAAAATCTAAAATATCCATTACACGTTCAAAAGATAATTCTTCGAAGTATAAACGATCTGACTCATCATAATCTGTTGAAACCGTTTCTGGATTATAGTTGATGATAATTGTTTTATAACCATTTTTAGACGCTGTGTGCGCTGCATTTACAGAACACCAGTCGAACTCTACAGACGAACCGATACGGTAAACTCCAGATCCTAAAATACAAACTGCTTTTTCTGTTTCTGGTGTCAAATCATTTTCAGTTCCGTGGTAGGTTACATATAAATAATTTGTTTGTGCAGGGAATTCTGCTGCTAACGTATCAATTTGTTTTACAACAGGTTTAATTCCGAAGTTTTTACGTAATTCACGAACCGTTAATTCGTTTCTGTGTATGTTTTGATCTCCTTTTACTAAAACTGCAATTTGTTGATCCGAGAATCCTAATAATTTTGCACGTTTTACTAAATCAGCTTCAACTTGTTCAAATCTTTCTAATGCTTCAAATTCTTTTGATACATTAAAAATTCTTTCTAAACGTTGTAGAAACCATAAATCGATTTTCGTTAAATCATGAATTTTTTCAATCGAATATCCTGCTTTAAAAGCTTCTGTAATCGCATATAAACGCTCATCATTTGGTTCAGCTAACCATGTATCCAACGATTCTCCTTCTGGAATTTTGAATCCATTTGCTACGAAACCTCTGTGTCCGATGTCTAACATACGAACTCCTTTCTGAATTGCTTCCTCAAAAGAACGTCCAACTGCCATTACTTCTCCAACAGATTTCATTGCAGAACCGATGTTACGACGAACTCCGTAGAATTTATTTAAATCCCAACGAGGCAATTTCACTACACAGTAATCTAACGCTGGCTCGAACATCGCAGATGTCGTTTGCGTTACACTATTTTTCAACTCATCCAAAGAATAACCTAAAGCCAATTTAGCAGCCACAAAAGCCAAAGGATAACCTGTTGCTTTTGACGCCAAAGCTGACGAGCGAGATAAACGAGCGTTCACCTCAATTACACGATATTCCTCAGAAACTGTATCGAAAGCATACTGAATATTACACTCTCCAACTACGCCAAGGTGACGAATTGTACGAATTGCAACTTCACGTAATTTGTGATATTCTGAATTTGATAAAGTTTGAGAAGGCGCAATAACGATTGACTCTCCCGTATGAACTCCAATTGGATCGAAGTTCTCCATGTTACAAACTGTGATACAGTTATCGTAAGAGTCACGAACTACTTCGTACTCGATCTCTTTCCAACCTTTTAATGATTCTTCCACCAAAACTTGAGAAGAATAATTGAATGCTTTTTCAACTAAATCTAATAATTCTTCTTCGTTATTTGCGAAACCAGAACCTAAACCTCCTAAAGCGTATGCTGCACGGATGATTAATGGAAAACCAATTCGTTTACCAGCTTCCATTGCATCAGCAACAGTTTCTACCGCTTCTGAACGAGCTGTTAAAACTCCAATTTGATTTAATTTTTCGATAAAAATATCACGGTCTTCCGTTGCTTCGATTACAGGAATTTGAGTTCCTAAAACTTCAACACCATATTTCTCGAAAATATTTTCTTTGTTCAACTCAACCGCACAGTTTAAGGCAGTTTGTCCACCAAAGGCAACTAAAACTCCGTCTGGTTTTTCTTTTTGAATTACTTTTTCTACAAAGTAAGGTGTTACAGGTAAGAAATAAACTTCGTCTGCAATACCTTCAGAAGTTTGAACAGTTGCAATATTTGGATTAATTAAAACTGTTTTAATTCCTTCTTCTTTTAACGCTTTTAACGCTTGCGAACCAGAGTAATCAAACTCACCAGCTTGACCAATTTTTAATGCTCCTGATCCTAATACTAATACTTTTTTAATATCTTTTTTTAACATCGTGATTCTGATTATGCGTTTGCGTTTTTATATTTTTTTACTTCTTCGATGAATTCATCAAATAAATATTCTGTATCAACTGGTCCTCCCATTGCTTCTGGGTGGAATTGAACTGTAAAGATTGGTTTTGATTCGTGACGAATTCCTTCACACGTACCATCATTTAAGTTCGTAAAGAATGTTTTGAATCCTTCTGGTAATTTTGAATCATCTACTGCGAAACCGTGGTTTTGAGATGTAATAAAACATCTTTTTGTTCCAACTAATTGTACAGGTTGATTGTGCGAACGGTGTCCGTATTTTAATTTAAAAGTAGATGCACCAGCCGCTAAACTTACCAATTGATTTCCTAAACAAATTCCGAAAATTGGTTTATCTGCTTTCAAAGATTCTTTAATATTATTAATTGTAGGAATACATAAAGCAGGATCACCAGGTCCATTCGAGATAAATAATCCATCATATTCTAATGTTGAATAATCATAATCCCAAGGAACTCGAATTACCTCAACATCACGATTTACAAAACAACGGATGATATTATTTTTCACCCCACAATCAATCAAAACAATTTTGATATCAGCACCTTCGTTGTAACGAATTACTTCTTTACAAGAAACTTGATCTACTAAATTATCTTCGTTTGGATCGTAATATGCAACATCTGTATCAGCAACAATTTTTCCTAAAGTAGAACCTTGTTCACGTAATTTTTTTGTAATCATACGTGTGTCAACGCCATAAATACCAGGGATATTTTGACTTTCTAACCAAGCTCCTAATTTTTGAATAGCGTTCCAATGCGAATAATCATCAGCATAATAAGAAACAACCAATCCAGTTACTTGAATTTGGTTCGATTCCATCCAAGCTTCAATTTCATTAATCATTGCTTTATCATCAGGAACACCGTAGTTACCGATCATTGGAGCTGTCATCACCATAATCTGCCCTTTGTAAGAAGGGTCAGTCAAACTTTCATTATATCCAACCAAAGCTGTGTTGAATACTACTTCTCCTGCGGCAGAAGTATACGCACCGAAAGATTTTCCTTCGATTTCTAATCCGTCTTGGAATACTAATTTTACTGTCTTATCCATTGATGATAATGTTAATTTCAGTTTCTAAAGCTGATATGAATTTATCTATGTATTGTTTTGTTACTGTTAAAGGTGGCAATAAACGAATAACGTTTGTACCAGCGTAGCCTACAAAAATATTGTGTTTTGTAACTAAGTTGTTTTTTAATTCGCCGATTGGGAAATCAAACTCGATACCAATCATTGATCCTCGACCACGAACTTCTTTAATTTTTGGAAATTTATTTAATTGGATTCCAACATATTCTCCAATTTCTTTTGCATTTTCGATTAAGCTTTCTTGCTCAATCACATCTAAAACGGCCACTGCAGCAGCACAAGCTAAATGATTTCCTCCGAAAGTAGTTCCTAATAATCCGTAAGAAGCTTTAAATTCTGGAGAGATTAAAACTCCACCGATTGGAAATCCGTTCCCCATTCCTTTTGCCATTGTTATCAAATCTGCTTTGATCCCTGAATGTTGATGCGCAAAGAATTTTCCAGAGCGTCCATAACCACATTGAATTTCATCTGCGATTAAAACCACTCCGTTTTCTGTGCAAACTTTTCTTAATTCTTGTATAAATTCGTCAGAAGGTAAAATAATTCCTCCAACTCCTTGAATTGGTTCGTAAATTACTGCAGCAACATCTCCTCCAGCGATTACTTCTTTCACTTCATCAATATTGTATTCTACGAAAGATACTTTGTGATGAGCATTGAAAGGCGCAACAATTTTTGGATTATCTGTTAAAGCTACCGTTCCAGAAGTACGTCCGTGAAACGCATCTTTGAACGCAATTACACGATCTTTTCCTGTATGAAAAGACGCTAATTTCACAGCATTTTCGTTAGCTTCAGCTCCAGAATTGATTAAGAATAAAGTATAATCTTCGTAACCTGATGCTTTACCTAATTTCTCTGCCAATTCTTGCTGAATCGGAATATTAACTGAGTTTGAATAAAACCCGATATTATTAATTTGTTCTGTTAATTTCTCAACATAATATGGATGAGAGTGACCGATAGAAATCACTGCGTGACCTCCATAAAGGTCTAAATATTCTTTTCCGTTCTCGTCCCAAAGAATACAATCTTTAGCTTTAACCGGAGTTACATTCATTAATGGATATACGTCGAATAGTTTCATTTTTGTTTAAGTTTTACGTTTAACGGTTTACGCTAAACGATTATTAATTGTTTTAATAAAAGCTAATAACATCGCTTTTATTTTTTCAACTTTATCTTCAAATTCTTTAAATATTTCTTCTGTTATCAATTTCAAATCTTTTGATAAAATCAATAAATAAAGCGTTTCATTTGTAGAACCTAAAGAGATATGGAGGAATGGTAAAAAATCTTTGTCCGAATTTCTACCACAACCTTCTGCTATATTATTCGGGATAGATACACAAGCTCTTCTTAATTGAGAAGTTAAATTAAACATCTCAGATTTAGGAAATTCAGAAGTTATTTCATAAACTTTCAGAGTAAGTTGATGAGATTCATTCCAAACTTTTATGTTCCTAAAATCTTGCATATCGTTTACCGTTAAGCTTTTGGCCTTAAACGTCCTAAAACGCAATTGTTTTAAGATTAAGTCCTAAGTTTTCTTCCCAACCAAACATCAAGTTCATGTTTTCTACTGCTTGTCCAGAAGCTCCTTTTGTGAGATTATCGATGATAGAAGTGATTAACAATACATCATCTTGCTTCTGTACGTGTAAAAAACATTTGTTTGTATTTACAACTTGTTTCAGTGCAATTGGAGCATCAGAAACATGTGTAAAAGGTTCGTTTTTGTAATATTCGTTGAAGATATTTTTTGCTTCTTCTTCTGATAAATCAGATTTTAAATAAACACCTGCTAAAATTCCGCGCGCAAAATCTCCTCGCATTGGTAAGAAATATACTTTGTTATTGAAATCTTTTTCTAATTGATTCAATGTTTGGTAAATTTCTCCTTCATGTTGATGCGTAAATTCTTTGTAGAAAGAAACGTTATTATTTCGCCAACTAAAGTGCGTAGAAGCAGATAAACTTTGTCCGGCACCTGTAGAACCCGTTACAGCATTGATGTGAATATCATTTTTGATTTCATTCTTCGCTGCCAATGGTAACAATGCTAATTGAATAGCTGTTGCAAAACAACCTGGATTTGCAATATTTTGAGCTGTTTTGATTGCTTCGCGGTCTAATTCTGGTAAACCGTAAACAAACGTTCTATCTTCGAAAATGTGGTTCGCATTTAATCGAAAATCGTTGCTCAAATCAATAATTTTTGTGTTGGCTGAGTATTTATTGTTTTGTAAAAACTCTGCCGATTTTCCGTGACCAAGGCATAAAAAAACGACATCAGCATTTTCGTCTATTTTATCCGAAAATACGATGTCAGTTTCTCCAAACAAATCGTCGTGCACTTTGGTAACGGGGTTGCCTGCATTTGATGTACTGTACACAGACGAAATATTAACCATCGGATGATGTATCAATATTCTTAGCAATTCGCCTGCTGTGTAGCCAGCACCTCCTACAATGCTTACGTTAATTTTGTTTGTCATTTGTTATGTTTTGCGCGTGTTTTTTAAGGTAAAATACCTCTACTATATTTCTAAAATAAAGTGGACTCGTTGGAATCCACTTTAAAGAATCAATTAATCGAAACTATGAACAATCTTTAATTGATTACCGAATATTTTGATGAAACCTCTTGCATCTCTACTGTCCCAAGCTTCGTTTTCTTCTCCATAAGTAGCGACTTTTGATTGCATCATATCATAAGGCGATTCGATTCCAATCATTGAGAAATGATAAGGATTTAATTGTACTTTCACTTTTCCTGTTACATGATTTTGAGAAGATTCTAAGAATGCTTCGATATCACGCATTACTGGATCCAAGTATTGTGCTTCGTGCAATAAAGTTCCGTACCAATTTGATAACGAATCTTTGTGCAACAATTGCCATCTTGTAAGTGTATGTTTTTCTAATAAGTGGTGTGCTTTGATTAATAAATAAGCTGCTGGCGCTTCGAAACCTACACGTCCTTTGATACCTAAAATTGTATCTCCTACGTGGATATCGCGACCAATTGCATATTCACCACCGATTTCGTTTAATTTTTGAATTAAAGCTACTGGCGATAATTTTTCTCCATCTAAACCTACTGGAATACCTTTCTCAAATTCAATTTCTATAACAGATGGTTCTGTTCTTGATAATTGTGTTGGATAAGCTTCTTCTGGCAATGCTTGGTTAGATGTTAATGTTTCAACTCCTCCAACAGATGTTCCCCAAATTCCTCTGTTAATAGAGTATTTAGCTTTTTCCCAACTATAGTTTACACCATTTGCTTGTAAATATTCAACCTCTTGTTGACGAGATAATTTTTCGTCGCGAATTGGTGTGATGATTTTAGATTGTGGTGAAATAACTGCAAAAGCAACATCAAAACGAATTTGATCGTTTCCTGCTCCTGTAGATCCGTGTACAATGTATTCTGCATCTACATCTTTTGCATACTGAGCAATTGCAATTGATTGAAACATACGTTCTGCACTTACTGATAATGGATAAGTGTTATTTTTCAAGATGTTTCCGTAGATTAAGTAGCGAACACAATCGTTGTAATATTTGTCTGTAATATCAATTGTAACGTGTTTAGAAGATCCTAATTCGTAGGCACGTGCTTCGATATCTTTTAACTCTTCTGCAGAAAATCCACCAGTATTTACAATTACTGTATGCACTTCCATTCCTTGATCTTTTGTTAAGTTAACCAAACAGTACGATGTATCTAAACCTCCACTGTAAGCTAAAACTGCTTTGTTGCTCATTGTTTGTTTATTTGTTTATATTGGGAATAATTCTTCTTAATTCATTGGTAACCTCTTCTCGGCTACTCTCTTCTTTCATTACGATTAATACTGTATCGTCTCCAGCTATTGTTCCAATTATAGTATTGAAATGTGTGTTGTCAATCTCAAAAGCAATTCTGTTTGCATAACCTGGTTTTGTTTTGATAACTCCCAAATTTTTAGAGAAAATCAAACTTGCATTTTCGTTATGTGTAACAGTTGCCGTTGGCGCAACACTTTCTGTAAGGCGATAAATGTATTGTCCCGAACTATTAGGAACTTTTGAAACTTTCAATTCGCGCAAATCTCTCGATAAAGTTGCTTGAGTAACGGAGATATCTAAATCGATTAATTTTTTTAATAATTCGTCTTGATTACTTATTTCTTGATCTGTTATTAAATCTTTTATAATCTGGAATCTGTATTTTTTATTACTCATTTTGAATATTTATTCGAAATTTTATGCAAATATACTCATTTTAGACAAAAAAAAACCTTAGTTCGTATATTTATTCATCTTCTTTTTTTGATTGATTTGCCAATGCGCGCTTAGCGTACTCGTCATCAAGGTTATCATAAACCAATCCTGTACAAATACAACGCTCGCGATCATTTTCCATCAAGATGTGATAGTTTTTACAACTTTTACATCCATTCCAAAATTCATCCGATTGTGTTAATTCCGAAAATGTTACTGGCTTGTATCCTAATTTTGTGTTCATACGCATTACAGCTAAAGAAGTTGTAATACTAAAGATTTTTGATTTCGGGAATTTTGTACGTGACAATTCAAAAACAGCATGTTTTATTTCGCGTCCAATTCCTGAACTCCTTAAATCTGTACGAACAATTAAACCTGAGTTTACGACGAATTTTTCTTCTTCGTACGTTTCTATGTAGCTAAACCCTGCTATTTGATCATCATCATCAAAAGCAATCACAGCATTTCCATTACGCATTTTGCGTTCAAGATAAACTGGATTTCGTTTAGCAATACCCGTTTTTCTCATACGAGCTGATTCTTCGTACCATTCGCACAACAATTCTGTGTACTTGGCATCATCTGCATTTGCTATTCTAACATACATAATTTAAGGGAAAGTCGATTAATAAAGAGGAATTGAGAAAAGATGACCTTTTGTCATCACACTTAAGTAAAATATGAGAAGCAAAAGGTGCGCTTTCATTGCGAAAGCTACTCTCATAATTGAGAAGAACAATTTCAGTAATTTCTTCCATTAATCAACAAGATATTCAGTTATTATACTGAGATGCAAAGTTAAATATTATATTTTTGTATCACCAAAAAAAAGCAAACAAAATTTACATATTTATTAAAATGTTGAAAATTATTAAAATAGGAGGCGGAATTATCGATAACGAGCAAGACTTAGAGCAATTCCTACAAACGTTTTCCGAAATTAAAGAACCAAAAATTTTGGTTCATGGTGGAGGAAAAGGTGCTTCGAAGATGTTAAATCAATTGGGAATCGAGCCTAAAATGATCGAAGGTCGTCGCATCACAGACAAACCAACATTGGATGTTGTGACAGGATTATATGCCGGAAATTTGAACAAATCTATCGTTTCTAAATTGCAAGAATTTGGATGCAATGCATTAGGTTTATCGGGTGCAGATGGTAATGCAATCAAAGGTTCTAAGCGTCCTGTAAAAACTATTGATTATGGTTTTGTTGGAGATTTGAATGATAAAAGCGTCAACAAAGAATTATTTCAATTATTAATTGACAACAATATTACGCCTGTTGTTTGTGCAATTACACATGACGGAAATGGACAATTGTTGAACACAAATGCAGATACTATTGCCTCTACAATTGCGGTTGCAATGTCACAAGAAAATGAAGTAGAGTTAAATTTCTGTTTTGATAAAATTGGTGTACTTCGTGATGTAAATGATGACACAACATTGATCCCAAAAATTAACGAAACTTTATATTTGCAGTTAAAAGAAGAAGGTGTAATTTTCGAAGGAATGATTCCGAAATTAGACAATTCATTCAAAGTAATCAATGCGGGTGTAAAAAATGTATGTTTGGTACACGCGCGAAACATTAACTCAGAGATTAAAACAATTTTATGTTAGAATTAGCTGTTCTCAAAAAGAAAGCTGTCGATTTGTTGTGTCAATTAATCGAAACTCAATCTTTTTCGAGTGAAGAAGATAAAACGGCCGATATTATTTTCAAGTTTTTAACTGATCATGGTGCAACGGCTCATCGTCAGAATAACAATGTTTGGAGTATTCATCCAAATTTTGATGAGAACAAAAAAACAATTTTATTAAACTCTCATCACGACACGGTAAAATTTGGTTCTTCTTGGACGTATGATCCATTGAAAGCAACGATAGAAGGCGATAAATTAGTAGGTTTGGGAAGTAACGATGCAGGAGCTTCTGCGGTAAGTTTATTGGCAACTTATATCAATTTCTTGAATGATGATTTACCATTTAATCTGATTGTCGCAATTACGGCTGAAGAAGAAAGTTCAGGCCAATTGAATGTTGCAAGTATTTTACCGAATCTACCAAAAATTGATTTGGGAATTGTAGGAGAACCTACGCAAATGGACATGGCAATTGCAGAACGTGGTTTGGTTGTGATGGACGTAAATGTAAAAGGAAAAACTGGACATGCTGCAAGAAATGAAGGTGTAAATGCTATTTACGAAGCAATTGATGTGATGAATTGGTTCAAAACTTATCAATTCGAAAGAGTTTCTGATATGTTAGGACCAGTAAAAATGACGGTTACACAAATTGAAGCAGGAAAACAACACAATGTAGTTCCTGATGAATGTCGTTTGGTTGTAGATTGTCGTGTAAACGAATTATATTCAAATCAAGAAGTTGTTGATATTATTTCAAGTTGTTTGCCAAAAGCAGAAGTTAAAGCACGTTCATTGCGTTTAAATTCTTCACGTATTTCAGAAAATCATCCAATTGTACAAAAAGGAATCGAATTAGGTTGTACAACTTATGGTTCACCAACGATGTCAGATCAAGCAATGATGAATTTCGAAACGGTAAAAATGGGACCTGGAGATTCTGCTCGTTCTCATACTCCTGACGAATATATTTATTTATCAGAAATAGAACACGGAATTGAGCGATACACAAGTTTATTAAAAGGCTTTACGTTTTAAATTAATAATAAACTCTTATAATCAAAAAAGCATCTTCATTCAATTGAAGATGCTTTTTAATTTTATGAAATCTTATAAAATTAAACCTGCGCGGATTTTATTAAAACATAAAGATGTGTTCTAAAAATTAAACACAAAAAAAGAGGCTAATTAATTTTAGCCTCTTTTTTATATATGAAATTAAGTCTTACTCAATTTGCATTTTAACTGGAATGTTGAAATTCAACTTCGCAGCACGACCATCTTCTGTTTGAGCAGGTTTGATCGTTTTCCCTCTTTTTTGTTGACGTTGTGTAATACGCTCTAAAGCTTTTTTAGCTTCAGGACCTAACTTAGCATCACCCATTGGAGAAATTCCAACGATTCTACCATCAGTGTCAATTTGGAAAGAAAGTTTAGCAGCTACTACACCAGATAAACCTTGACCAGCAGCGTCATTCGCAAAATCTTGCAACTCGTCTTGTAAATCTTGTGATAACTTTTTAGATAAACAGTCTGTTGCAGCTTGTTTACCTTTTGCAGCATCTTTCTCACATCCAGGATATACTGCCATTACAGCCGCTGTACGAGCAGTTACTGTAGAAGGAGCAGCAGGTTTTTCACCTTTATCCTCTGTTTTAGGAGTTTGAACTGTATTTTTAGGAGCTTCTGGGTTTAAATTAACCGGTCCACCACCATCTTGTCCTTTAGATTCTTTTCCTTCTCTATTTTCTAAACCTAAATCTTTGTTCACTGTTTCCTTAACATCAGGAATAGTTTCTTCTTTTTTAGGTTGAGCTTTAGGTTCTGGAATAACCATTTTTACCTGAGCTGTCTCTTCTTGATAATGATTCTCTTGTTGTTCTGGCTCTGGTTCTGGTTCTACCACTTCTTCCTCTTTTGGAGGTTCAGGGATATTTAAATCTTCAAGTTGTACGTCTACGACTACATCTTCTGTCTTTTTGCTACTAAACATTCCTGTTGCAGATGCAATAAGACCAAAAGCTAAAATCGCTATTACTATAAATCCACGAATGAAAGCTTTCAATAATGTACTTTTCTCAGACATTCTCATGTCATAAGCTCCGTACGCTTTATTTCTACCTTCAAATACTATCTCGTCTAAGGATTTTAGTTTGTTGTTATTTTCTGACATTTTAATTCTTTTAAATTTAACAATTAAACTAATTATTTACCTACTTTCTCGTCGTACACTTTTTGTTCAAAAGGTGCAACTGGTACGATACCGTATTTTGTAGATTTCGTAATCTCCATTTCATCTAAGATAGTTACTAAATTATCATACGTAGCATCATCCATTGGTTTGATAATTACTGTAAACTTATCTTTATCTAAAGCTCTACTTTGTGCAGTTGTAATAACTTCACGAATTTTAGAGTAATCAGTCTCATTTAAATTACTAGTATTTAAACTTGCCTCTTCTTGTTGGTGCCAAAACAATTTATTATCCTTTGTAATAAGAATTGTTAAAGAGTTTTGTAACTTAATTTCAACGTCCGGTTTAGGAGCTTCCTTCGGAATCTTCGGAGGCATATTCAAGTTCATTACGTTTGGTTTGATCGATGTCGCTGCAAACATAAAGAAAGTAATTAATAAGAAACCTAAATCAACCAAAGGAGCCATATCGACTTTCGTCGAATTCTTTTTGGAACGGACTTTCTTTCCGCCACCGTCATCGTGACTTTCTATTTGTGCCATTTTCTAATTTCTTAATAATTATTCTTGAGATGTAATTAACTGGAACTTATTCATGTTCTTTTCTTGCAATTGTTGAATCAAAGTTTTGAATTTTTTGTATTCAGATTTTTGATCACCTTTAATTGCTAAGAAAATATCTGGGTTCACTTCTTTTGCTTCAAATACCCAATCAATTAATTCTTGATTTTTGTTAGGTATCGTATCTAATGGAATACCTGGATGATATGATTGTTGTTTATCAGCAGACTGATTCAAATAATTTCTCATTTCATTCATTGGTACACCAAACTCTACTATGCTTTTGAATGCATTCTTTTCAGCATCTGTAAACTTTACTCCGTACTTATCACCCATTCTTTCTAATGTAGGAATACGATCTTTTTCTTCTAATCCGAATAAGAACTTACCTTCTCCATCAATTTTAATGATCATCATGTTTTCAGCAGCCATTTTTTGGTTCGAAACAGATGTTGGTGTTACGACAGGAACAACTTCAGGTTCTCTAAAGTTAGATGTCAAAATAAAGAAAGTTAACAAAAGCCAAGCCATGTCAGACATAGCTGTTAAGTCCATCGAAGGACCTCTTCTTTTTGGTTTTACTCTTGCCATTTTCTCTGTATTATTAATTAATATTCTAAATTGTTTGTTGTTTGATTTTGTCCTTATACTATCCTTCTAAGGCTTCGTCAATTGAATATTAATTGTGAGCAGAGAAAGATTGTTGGATACTCATTCCTACTTCATCAATTTTGAATGTTAAATCATCAATTTTAGAAGTTAAGAAAGCATACATAATAATAGCGAATGCAGAAGCACCAATACCCATACCTGTATTAATTAAGGCTTCGGCAATACCTACTGATAATTGAGCTGCATCTGGAGATCCTCCACCTTCACCTAATGCGAAGAATGCTTTAATCATCCCGATTACTGTACCCATTAAGGCAATTAACGTACCTACAGAAGCAATTGTAGAAATGATTGTCATGTTTTTCTCTAACGTTGGCATTTCTAATGTAGTCGCTTCTTCTAACGTTTTACCTAATTGAGCTAATTTTTGCTCTTTGTTTAACGTTGTGTCGTTTTCTAGAGCTTTGTAAGTTGTTAAACCTTCTTTAACTACGTTACCTACAGCTCCTTTTTGTTTGTCACATAATTCAATTGCTTTGTTAACCTCATTTTTGTTTAATAAAGCACGAATGTCATTTACAAACTTCTCAGCAGATCCTGTTCCTTTTGCTTTGTTTAAAGCGATAACACGGTCAATTGAGAAAACGATTACCATAAAGAAGAAAGACATTAAGAATGGAATAATCACCCCTCCTTTATGAATAATTCCTAAAAAGTTTAAAGGATTACCTTTTTCTACATCACCTCCTTCGAAATTACCTTCTGCTCCAAATACAAACTTGAAGATCCCCATTGCAATTGCAATTAAAATGATCATAGTAATCACAGGGTTAAGACCTCCCTTTTTAGTTTTAGCTGGTACTGTTACATTCTTTTCCATTTACTAATTCTTTTAAATATTATGATTTTTATTAATGTGGGTGTAAATTAAGTGAAAATTTTTTAATTCTTCTAAATTTTTTGCGTTGTTATCACGTTAAATTTCGATTTCACTCAAAATCAATGTTATTTTTTACTGAATTGATAACTAATTTTTCAACAAAACAGCAAAATTTCATAAAAACAACCTTTTAATTTTAAAGAATATGAATCTTTTCATTAACTAACCTATTCGCAAATTTATTCAATAATTATACATATTTATATTTTTTTTTAAGAATTAAATTATTATTTTGACTTTTGCACTTCAATAATTATAAATGCTATGAAAGTTTGTATTGCCGAAAAACCTAGTGTTGCTAAAGATATCGCCAAAGTAATTGGTGCGAATCAAAAGCACGATGGATACTATGAAGGAAATGGATTTCAGGTCACTTGGACTTTCGGACACTTGTGTACACTAAAAGAACCGCAAGATTATACACCCGAGTGGAAAAGCTGGGATCTTAATTATCTGCCAATGATTCCACAGAGTTTCGGAATTAAATTAATTGCAGATAAAGGTGTTTCGAAACAATTTCATATCATCGAAAAATTAGTCACGAATGATCAAGTCGACGAGATTATAAACTGTGGCGATGCTGGACAAGAAGGAGAATTGATACAACGTTGGGTTTTACTTAAAGCACGTGCAAAAGCACCAATGAAGCGTTTGTGGATTTCTTCGTTGACAGAAGAAGCTATTAAAGAAGGTTTTGATAATTTGAAAGATGGCGAAAAATATTTCAATCTTTTTTCTGCTGGGCAAGCACGTGCAATCGGCGATTGGTTATTAGGAATGAACGCTACACGATTGTTTACCAAAAAATTTGCGCCGCCAAAAACAGTTCTTTCTATTGGTCGTGTGCAAACACCTACTTTGGCAATGATTGTTCAGCGTCAAAAAGAAATAAATGCCTTTGTAGTTGATGAATATTGGGAATTAAAAACGATTTTCAAAGAAGTAGAATTTAATGCGACAATTCCTCGTTTAAAATCTGAAGAAAAAGCTAAACAAGGTTTAGATTTCATCAAAGATAGAGAATTTGAAATTATTGATTTCGAAGTAAAAGAGGGACGCGAAAAAAATCCTCGCCTATTCGATTTGACTTCTTTACAAGTAGAAGCGAATAAAAAATATGCGTTTTCGGCAGAAAATACCTTAAAATATATACAAAGTCTTTACGAGAAAAAATTTGTGACTTATCCTCGTGTTGATACAACATATTTATCGGAAGATATTTATCCAAAAGTTCCTGGAATTTTGAATAAATTAACCGCTTATCAAAATTTGATTGCTCCTTTGATGACGCAACCTATTCCGATGTCGAAAGCAGTTTTTGATAACACAAAAGTAACCGATCACCACGCTATTATTCCGACCGAAATCTTTCCACAAGGTTTATCGAACGAAGAAAAACGTATTTATGATTTGGTTGCGCGACGTTTTATTGCTGTTTTTTATCCAGAATGTAAAGTAGCGAACACAACTGTCGAAGGAAAAGTTGAAAATAATGGAAAAGATGGACAACTTTCTGCAATAAATTTTAAAGCTACGGGAAAACAGATTCTCGAAATGGGCTGGCGTGAAGTCTATGCAAAAGATAAAAAGGAAGACGAAAAAGATGAGGAAAAAATAATGCCGATTTTTGAAATTGGTGAAAAAGGTCCTCACGAACCATTTATTCACAAAGGAAAAACAACTCCACCAAAACATTATACAGAAGCAACTTTATTGCGCGGAATGGAAACTGCTGGACGACAAGTGGATGATGAAGAAATGCGCGAATTGATGAAAGAAAATGGAATTGGTCGACCTTCTACGCGTGCAAATATTATCGAAACCTTGTTTCGTAGAAAATACATCGAAAAGAAAAAACGTAATATAATTGCGACACAAACGGGTATTGATTTGATTGATACTATCCAAGATGAATTATTAAAATCTCCTGAATTGACTGGTGTTTGGGAACGAAAACTTCGTTTGATTGAAAAAGGTGAATACGAATTAGAACAATTCAAACAAGAATTGATTGAAATGGTTTCGAAATTGACATTTGATGTAAAAAATAGTTACTTCAGACCGATTGCTTCGCATCAAAATTCAGCTCAAATAGATGAAAAACCAAAGAAAGAGCGCAAACCAAAAGAAGAAATTAATCTGGAAGATGCAACTTGTCCAAAATGTAAAACACATAAATTAGTCAAAGGAAAAGCCGCTTATGGTTGTGCAAACTTTAAAGAATGTGGATTCAAAATTCCATTCGAGTTTATGGGTAAAAAATTAACCGATAAACAGATTTTAGATTTAGTAACCAAACAAAAAACTGGAAAAATGGCCGGCTTAATCAATCCTGAAAATGGAGAAAAAGTTACTGGTAAAGCTATTTTGGGAATGAATTTCGATTTAGAATTTGAGGAAATGTAAAAAAAGCGAGTTTCGAAATTCGAAACTCGCTAATTATATTTCTCTAATGTCTCTTTTAAAATTGTTTTGATTTTTTCTTTCAGTTTTTTTGGTTCGATAATCGTAACCGAACGGCTCATAGAAAGAATTTCACTGATAAAATCTTCAGTCAAAAATAATTCTAAACCAATTAAAACTTCATCATTATTAGTTTCTAAAATTTGCTGAGATTCGTGCAAAGGTAAAGACTCTAAATAGGCTGCTTGTTTTTTGGTCACAGAAAGCACTATTTTTTCTGGTTTCTCTGAACTTGGAACAATAATCCCGAACGAATATTTGTACTTGTCATTGTAATTAAACTCTATATTATCATCAATTTTTTCTTTCAGAATCGAAACTTTATTCATTCGTTCCAAACCAAAATTTTTGACAACTCCTTTATCATCAGCAATCAAATACCAACGGTCATTGTGCTCTCTAATTGCAATTGGCGAAACTTTACGAATCGTTTCCTTTTCCTCTCCAAATTTTTGATAATGAAATTCAATTTTCTTTTTTCCTTGAATTGCTTGTACAATATCTGGTAAAAATTCGGCGCGTTTCGGTTTTCTTTTTTCCAAATACACAATCGATTCGAGCGAATTTGTCAATTTCAAAGCAGAAAAACTATTGATTTCTTCTAAGGTTTTCAGAAATAAATCAGAACTATAATCATCTTGAATAATATAATATCCACGCTGACTGCGACTATACATTATATCAATTCCCAATATATTTCTGATTTCTCGAATATCGCGTTGCAATGTACGTTTAGAGAAATTAAACTCTAATGTATCATCATTAAGTTGAAGCATTTCAAATTCTCGTTCCAAAAAACGCTCTAAATCTTCATAAGAACAATATTTTTGTTGTGATAATTTACGAACAATATTGAAATAACGCGCGATATAACCTTGTTTTGACATTGAATTGGAAGTGTTTGAGCAAACTTAAGTTATCTGCAATTAAAAACAAAAAAAAGTAACATTTCATTACAAAATGTTACTTTTTCTTCATTAATAAAAATGAAATATTCGAAAAAACGGATTCTATTTTTTAGATTTTTTTACTTTTGTTTTTACATCTTTCGCAGCTGTTTTTACATCTTGTGCTGCCGATTCTACTGTTGTTGTAGCTGTGTCTACCGTAGCTGTTGCTGAATCTACTGCTACTTCTGATGTTGTTTCAACTGGTGTTGTACCATCTTCAACTTTCGCAGTTTCGATGAAATTAGAAAGTTTATCAACAATTTCTGCGTTAGAAGTTGGTTCATTCTTCACTTTTACGCTTAAGAAAATTGATGGAGCTGCATTATCTTGAATATAGTTTGAATCATTTTGATATACTCCATCATTTTTAACAGCGGTTGAATTTAAATTATCAGCTAATTCTCGTGCTACTTTAAATGTATCTTCGAAAGCAACGTTTTGTTTAGAAACAACTGCTGCAACTTTATTTGTATTATCATCAGTTTTATCGAAACTTAACGTCATGATCAACTCAGGTTTTAAACTATCTATGATTGATCTTTTCTCTTCATCTTTTAATCCTTTCGTTAAATCTTTCCATAAAAGAACCTGTACATTTTCTTTATTCAATGATTCTAACTTTGTTTTGAATTCAGTTGCAATATTAGCTCCTGAATCTGCTGCAATATTATCTACAATATCTAAAATAACAACTTTTGGTGCATCTTCTACAACTTTATTTGTAATTTCTGTTGTAGGAACTTTTATTTCATTTTTTGTAGTAAAAGAGAAAGAAACTAACCCTATTGCTACGACTCCTAATACTTGCGTCAATTTTTTCATAATAAATGTGTTTTGTTTAAAAATGATACTTTTTAAATAGTTAGTACATTTAGAACTTTGCAGACACTGTTCCGAAAACTCTTAATTAATCTTAAGAAATGTTATAATTTTCTTAAATCAGACAAAAAACCTATTATAACACTGATGAATAGAGAGTTTGAAAAAATAAATAAAAAAACTCAATCTTTCGATTGAGTCATTAACTTTATTTACATGCAGCAATTATCTGCACAAAATCATCATATTTTAATGAAGCGCCACCAACAAGACCGCCATCAATATCTGGTTGAGTAAAAATTTCGTTCGCATTCTGTGCATTTACACTTCCTCCGTACAAAATACTTGTATCATTCGCGACTTCTACACCAAATTCATCATTCAAAACTTTACGAATAAATGCATGAATTTCTTGCGCTTGCTCTGGTGTAGCTGTTTTTCCAGTTCCAATTGCCCAAACTGGTTCGTAAGCAATAATCAAACGAGAAAGATCTTCTGGTTTTTGAGCAACTAAAGCATCCATGATTTGAGTTTTTACAACTTCAAAATGTTTCTCAGCTTCGCGTTCTTCTAATTTTTCTCCCACACAAAGAATTGGATTAATTTGATATTTAAAAGCTTGTTTTAATTTCTCAGCAATTACAATATCTGTTTCTCCTTGATATTCTCTACGCTCAGAATGTCCGATAATAGCGAAATCTAATCCGATACTATCCAATTGTTCTGCCGAAATATCTCCTGTATACGCCCCTTTCTCGTGAGCAGAAATATCTTGCGAAGAAATCTTAACATATTGCTCATCTACAGCTTCTAACAATGTTTGTAAATAAATAGAAGAAGGCGCAATTATAACTTGTGCTATTGGATGATTATCTGCCACCCAAGCATTAAGATTTGTTGCTAAATGAATTGCTTCTTCATAATTTAAGTTCATTTTCCAGTTTCCTGCTACTATTCTATCACGCATAAAAAAGTGTATTTTATTTGATTTTGGTTTTAATATTTACTGCAAGATAATTATTTATCGCGAAATTATACCTGATTTATTTTATGCGAACGCGAGGATCTAAAATTCCGTAAAGAATATCAACCAAAATATTAATCACAATAAACATCACAGCAATCACTAAGACAGCTCCCATCACAATTGGTAAATCTAATGTATTTAGTGCATTTACGATTTCTTTTCCTAAACCATTCCAGCCAAAAACAAATTCCACAAAAACAGAACCTGCCAACATCGAAGCGAACCAACCAGAAATTGCTGTAACAACAGGATTCAGCGCATTTCGTAATGCATGTTTTGTAATCACCGTTTTTCTTGAAAGTCCTTTTGCAAAAGCTGTTCGAATATAATCTTGGTTCAAAACTTCTAACAACGAATTTCGTGTTAATTGCGTAAAAACGGCTAACGGACGAGATCCTAATGTAATCGCTGGAAGAATAAGATTTTTCAACATCAAATGTTTTCCTTCTCCCAAATCATCCACTTCATAGAGACTTCCAATCATATTCAGTCCTGTAATATCATGCATCAAAAACGCAAAAATATAGGCAATGATAATCGCCGAAAAGAAAGACGGAATACTCATCCCAAAACTCGTCACCACTAACAAAACTCTGTCAATCCAAGTATCTTTCATCAAAGCGGAAACAATTCCCAACGCAACGCCAATTATCGTCGCAATAATAATGGCCGCAATTGCTAAAACCATCGTATTTGGTAGCGTTTCACCAATAATTGTGCTTACACTTTTTCCTTGTTTCTGAAAAGATTCGCGCAAATAAGGTGTTTTCAAAACCATTTCATTCGTTCCGAAATCCATCAATTTTGTGTAATTGTATTTATCAGAACTTAATGAAGTATATGTTGTATTGTTTTCGTCAATATTATGAAATGAAATCGGCGACAAATCATTTATATAAAAAGCATATTGTTTCCACAAAGGTTGATCTAAACCTAAGTTTTTACGAATTTGAGCCAATTGTTCAGGATCTTCTTTTTGATCGAGCATCATACGTGCAGGATCTCCAGGAAGTACCGAAAACAATAGAAAAACTACAGTCACTACACCAAAAAGTGTTAGAAATCCGTAGAAAATTTTATTTAAAATATAATTAATCACTTTTTAAAATAATTCTTCTAATTGATTAATTGAAGGAAAATCATTGTCATGATATTTCGCTTTTACCGTTCCTTTTTCTAAAATCATCACTCCTGGATTTGAACGAATAATTGTTTTCATTGTCGTTTGATCCATAAAACAATTCTCCAATTCTAAACCTTTAACAGGATTGTTCGAAACCGCTGTCACAACAAAACCTTTTGCTTTCGCTTCTTTTCCTAAAGTATTCAATTTCGCAATTTGTTTCTCGTTTACTTTTTCAACAAAAGGAATGACAAAAACAATCGCTTTTGGCGCATTCAAAATTTCAGAAGTTTTATCAACACCATTGCAATCAAAATTAAAATCGTGAATTGGTGGTTCGTACCCTTTTTTCTCCACAATTGTACGGGTTTTATCCGCTTCAATCACCCAAGGAGTTCCGTGTTTGTACCACTTATCATCCGCAATATATTGCGCATCGTCAATTTCTACAACTTTTCCATCTACACTATTTTTCATGGTGTAAATCGTTTTATATGTTGTTGGTTTCAAACCTAATTCTTGCGGAGATTTCATTCCTTCAATCAAATTTTTTCCAACTGCGTAAGGTCTAAAATCTATGATTGGTAAATGATTAATTCCGATATAGGCAATAATTACAGAACCTAAAATCGTGATAAAATTGATTGCATAATTCGCTTTTTCAACGAATAATGGTTTAATATATTTTTGACCTATCACTAAAATAATGATCAACACCAAAAGCACAACATCTTTGTAAAATGATGTCCAAGGTTCTAGTTTTAGCGCATCACCAAAACATCCACAATCGGTTACTTTATTGAAGTAAGCTGAATAAAATGTCAAGAATGTGAAGAAAATAATCGTCAACAATAATGCAATTGTCGTAAATCTTTTCCAAACGCCAAGTAATAATAAAACACCTAAAACTATTTCAAAAATGGAGAAAAATGTTGCCAAAGGCAAACTCAAACCTTCTAAAAATGGAATATTAAGAACTGTTGGCGAAAAATATTCTTCTAATTTGAAACTTAATCCAATTGGATCTACATTTTTTACAAATCCAGAAATTATAAAAATAACTCCAACTATAATTCGAGCAAATTGTACCAAATACCTCATGAAGTTTTCTTTTCGTTAATTAAAATCATGGCGAAAATCGAATAATTAATCATATCCAAATAATTTGCATCCAAACCTTCTGAAACAATCGTTTTTCCTTTATTATCTTCGATACTTTTTGTGCGCAAAACTTTCTGATAAATTAAATCTGTGATCGAACTCACACGCATATCTCGCCAAGCTTCACCGTAATCATGATTTTTTTTCATCATCAAATCGTGCGCAATTGTCGCATATTTATCATAAAAATCGATCGCTTGTTCATCTGTTAAATCTGGCTGATCTGCGAAACCAAGTTCTAGCTGAATCAATGCCATAATCGAATAATTTACAATCGCCACAAATTCTCCTTCTTCGTCTTCATCAACCAAACGCTCCGTCGCTTCTTGCAACGTACGAATGCGATTTACCTTGATAAAAATTTGATCTGTCAACGACGGTAAACGCAATACACGCCAAGCCGGACCGTAATCTTGTAATTTTTTTGTATATAAATCTCGACAAACAGAGATGATTTCTTTAAATTGAATTGAGGTATTTTTCATAATTTCGTTTCGATTTCAAAAATAATTGAAATTGCTTAAAGAACTTCTAAGATATGACAATTAATTGTAATGGTCGTTTGATTGATTTGAACGAGCCTAAAATTATGGGAATTTTGAATACAACGCCAAACTCTTTTTATGATGGAGGCAGTAATCAATCGATGAATTTGATTTTAGAAAAAGTTGAAAAACATTTGTCCGAAGGTGCTGATATGATTGATATTGGTGGTTATTCTACAAAACCTGGAGCAGAAAATATTTCGGAGCAAGAAGAAATTGATAGAACTGCACCAATTATCGAAAAAATTATTGAAGAATATCCAGAATTGATTATTTCGATTGATACTTTTCGAGGAAATGTGGCACGCGAAGCTGTAAAAGCTGGCGCTGCTATTATAAATGATGTTTCGGGTTGGGAATTGGACGAAAACATGTTTGATGCAATAAAAGAACTTCGAGTTCCGTACATTTTGATGCACATGAAAGGAACACCGAAAACGATGCAAAATAATCCTGAATATGCAGATATTACGCTGGAAGTAAACGAATATTTTTCGCAGAAAATTGCTCAATTAAAAGCTGCAAAAGTAAATGATATTATTTTGGACCCTGGTTTTGGATTTGCAAAAACATTGGATCATAATTACGAATTATTCAGTAAAATGGAAGCTTTAGGTTTTGAAGGTTTTCCTTTATTAGTCGGAATTTCGCGAAAATCGATGATTTATAATTTGTTCGAAACAACTCCGCAAGAAGCTTTAAACGGAACTTCTGTACTAAATATGGTTGCGTTACAAAAAGGTGCAAAAATTTTGCGTGTTCACGATGTAAAAGAAGCAAAAGAAACCTTACAAATTTTTCAGAAATTGAATCAAATATAAAATAAAAGCCACTAAAAAGGCTTTTATTTTATATTTCTGCGAGCATCCCAAATACTCAAAATAATTAATTCAGCATCAGTAAATTCATACAATAACAAATATTCTCTGATAAGTTTTACTCTCACATTATCAATATTTGTTCGTCGACCAATTGTAGGATTTTCGCGCAAAACTTCTAATGTTTGAAGAATTAGATAATTTAATTTGATACTAAATCTCTTTGATTTATTTCTTAAAATCCAATATTCTAAGATTTCTTTTCGTTCAAGATTCGCTGTTTTTGTCCAAATTATTTTTCGTTTAGCCATTTTTCAATTTCTTGATTGGCTACTTTTTCACTAATTATAGATGAATTTTTATACTCATCTTTAGCTTCTTCAACTCGAACAATTTGTTCGTCAGTTAAAGTATAAATTCCACTTTCAGATTCAAAATCAAGTAAATTATTTATTTGCTCAATACTATTTTTATCATCCAGTTTTTTTATCTTTTCTATTGTCAACTTTTTTAACTCTTCTGTATTCATAATGAGAGATTTAATTTAAAGTTAATCAATTTTAATCAATGATTTTACTATTTGGAAAGAAAACTTTAAATGTATCAACAATGTTAATGTCCGATGTCAAAATTTGCCAATGCGAATCTTTTACAAATTCAAATACAACTTCGTTATCATATAAATTTTCGTCCTCAATATTTACATGCAAGTTATTTTCTTTTCGGTCTCCAATAATCAACGCCTCTGTTACATGTTCCATTTTATAACATAAACTTTCTAACTGATCATATTCAACAAAAATACCGTCTTGTTGATCGATAACTTCTTGCAATTCGAAAACCGAATATTCGTCCGTTTCACTTTCACCATCAATCCAAAGTAATTTCCAAAAATAATCCTGAATATCTTTTATAGGAGCAATCACCTCTTCCATTCGTTGAATTTGGTTTTCGTCTTCTCCGTAAATTTCTATTTTATAAATTTCCATATCTTGTGCAAAATTAAAAAAGTAACTTCAAATTGAAGTTACTTTTTTATTATTTATGCTTTTTCAAATTCATGTTTGACTCGTTTTTCAGATTTAATATCCATAATCTGAATTGATTCTTTACTAAAAATCTTGAACGAATGTTCATGTTTTTCTAATAGAAAATCATAAGGTCCTTTTGGAGCGATTAATTTCACTAAAACTGGCGCAGTTTCTAACGAGATAAACACAAGAGCTATAAATAAAGCTGCAGTTCCTAAAATTGGATTATTTACTGACAATTCGTCTAAAGCCTGCATACGAGCTGCAAAACCATTATAATTTTCTTCCGTTGGCTTCGCCGCATCGATTTCTTTCTCTTTCGCCACATTCAATCGATCCAATTCTTTGTTAATCTCTGCTAAACGAGGCGTAGATTGTTGAATATACGTATCAATTTCGGCAGCTTTTTGTTTTTTCAATTCTGCCTTTCGTTTCGCATTTGGTCCATAACCTTCGCGACCAGTTGTTGTTTCGGTTTGCGTACCTACAACTTCTTTTTCCAATTCGGTAGAAGCAGAATTATACTCGTTTCTTAATTTATCAATTTCTGCATAAATTTCTTTTCGTTCATTCGAAAAAGGCGTTCCCAATTCAACATAACGCTCATCAATTCCTTTTTGTAATTCTGCTTTATTTCGATTGACAATAATATTTAATTGCTTGTTAATTTCTTTCTCGAAAATTTTTAATTCTAACGGTTTCGAAATCACAATACCTAATAAAACTGCAACCAAAATACGTGGCAAAGCAATAAAAAACTGACGAAAAAATCCACCTGATTTTTTCATTGATGTGACAATATATCGGTCAAGATTAAAAATCATCAATCCCCACAACAAACCAAAACCTGTTGCTGCATATATATTATCAAAAACAGTATTCAACGCATATCCAGCAGACAAAGCCGCCAAAATTCCTGTAAATAATATGACACCTCCAATACCGACATGTTTGTTGATATCTGTTGGTGTTTTTTTCAAGAGTTCAAGACTACTCCCTGAACAGATGATTAAAAATTTCTGTAGTCCATTCATTTTGCAAATATAGTACTTTGTATAACATATTATTAAATATCATGCCAAAAAAAGCTGACAATCAAATTGTCAGCTTATATTTTTAAAAAAAACTTACTTAATCAAAATTAAGCTTGTTCTTCGATTTTAATTCTCCATCCATAAGGATCTTCTGCTAATCCGTATTGAATATCTTTTAATTTCTTTTTCAATTGTAATGCGAAAGAATCTTCTTCTGCAATAACTGGTAATTGAGCGCGCTCTTCTCCAAAACCTACTGCATCATATTGTGTAATTACAACAGCAGTCCCACATCCAAATACTTCTTTTAATTCTCCTGATTTGTAAGCATCATACATTTCTTGTACTTCTACAGGACGCACTTCTACTTCGTAACCGTTATCTTTTGCTAAAGTCAAAACAGAATCACGAGTAACTCCATTCAAAATACGCTCAGAAGTAGGCGCAGTTAAAATTTTGTTTCCAATACGTACCATTACGTTCATTGTTCCAGCTTCTTCGATAAATTTGTGCTCGATAGAATCTGTCCAAATTACTTGATCATAACCATCTTTTTGCGCTTCAGAAGTTGGGAAAAATGATCCAGCATAGTTACCACCACATTTTGCAAAACCAACACCACCTTGAGCAGAACGGCTATAATAATCAGCAATTTTTACTGATAATGGTTTATCATAATAATTAGGAGCGTAAGCCAATAAAATAGCAAAAATAAACTCGTTAGATGCTCTTGCAGAAACAGCTTCTTCTGTTGCAAACATTACTGGACGAATGTATAAAGACGTTCCGTAATCTTTTGGTACCCATTGACGATCGATATCAATAATCGCTTCTAAACCATCAATAAAAATTTCTTTCGGAATTTGAGGCATATTAAGACGTGCCGCAGATAAATTAAAACGCTCGAAGTTTTTCTCAGGACGGAAAATAAATACTTCTTCGTTATCATTTTTGTAGGCTTTCATTCCTTCAAAAATTGTTTGACCATAATGAAAAGACATCGCTGCTGGTGTCATTGATATTGGTCCGTAAGGAACAATTTTAGGTTCATCCCATTTACCATCTTTGTAATGCGCGATCAACATGTGATCTGTAAACTCTTTCCCAAAAACAGTAGAGTTGAAAACTGAATCGTTAAATTTTGATTCAGCAATTTTTTCTATAATCATTTTACGATATATTTTGTTTGTGCTTATCAAAGGTACATTTTATTTGCACTTTTTCATAATAAAAATCATAACTTTCGACGATGAAAAGAATTATTCAAGAAACGGAAGATGGTTCAAAAACTATCTATATTGAAGATTGGGATGAATCTTATCATTCTAAACATGGTGCTGTACAAGAGGCTTTTCATGTATTTATACAAAATGGATTTCATCATTTTACAGAAACAAAAAATCCTATAAAAATTATCGAAATTGGATTAGGTACGGGACTTAATTCTTTCATTACTTTGATGGAAGCTGAAAAACATAAAATTCTGGTGCAATATGTTGGAATTGAAAAATTTCCGGTTTCTGATGAAGAATTTGAATTGGTGAATTATTTTGAAAATGTTTTCAAACTTTATCCGGAATTTGAACATCGAAAAGAAGAATTTTTAGATTATTATCAACAATTATTTCATTCTAATTGGGAAAATTGGCATAAAATTTCTCCTTATTATGAAATTAAGAAAGTAGAAGAAGATTTTTTCAATCTGAAAAATATCAACGAAAATAATTTTGATTTGGTTTATTTTGATGCGTTTGGTTCTCGTGTTCAACCAGAATTATGGGAAAAAGAATTGTTAGAAATTGTTGATTCTCTAACTAAAAAATCTGCCATTTTTACTACTTATGCAGCGAAAGGAACCATAAAAAGAGGATTGAAAGATTTGGGCTATATTGTACAAAAACGTCCTGGACCTCCAGGAAAACGTGAAATGATGGTTGGTTTGAAGGACTTTCCATTTGATAAATAATCTCCTTTATCATTAATTATAAAAATCGTAAATTTGCGCTGGAAAACAATTTGATGTTTTCTACATTTTTTTATGACAAATTATATCGAATATAAATTTAAAGTTGCGGAAGTAGAGCCTTTTAATGAAATTATTATTGCAATGATTTCTGAACTACCCTTTGAAAGTTTTGTTGAAAACGAAGAAGGTTTTGATGCTTACATGCCAAAAACTGACGAAAATATTGACCAAGTAAAAGAAGTGATTGATTCTATCGAGAATATTGATTTTTCTTATACGCGTCAAGAAATTGAACAACAAAATTGGAATGCAACTTGGGAAGAAAATTTCACGCCAATTTTAGTGAATGACCAATGTTTGATTCGTGCAGAATTTCACGAAACAGTTGAAAATATTCCTTACGAAATTATCATTCAACCAAAAATGTCTTTTGGGACTGGACATCACTCTACAACACATTTGATGGTAGAATATATCTTGGAAACTGAATTTACAGGAAAAGATATTTTGGACATGGGCTGTGGAACGTCAATTCTTGCAATTTTAGGAATGAAACGTGGTGCAAATTATGCAGAATGTATCGATATTGACGAGTGGGCTGTGGAAAATTCTATCGAAAATGGAAAACGAAATGGTGTTAGTTTAGATGCGAAAATGGGTGATAATTCACTTTTGGGAAGCAAACAGTTTGACATTATTTTAGCGAATATCAACAAAAATATTTTAATCAGTCAAATTCCTTCTTACATCAATGTTTTGAATGAAAATGGTGATTTATTTTTAAGTGGATTGATGGAGCAAGATTTTGATGATATCTTAGCTTTTTGTACAGAAAATGGTTTGAAATTTGTATCTAAAAAACAACGAAATGAGTGGATTGCGCTACATTTCAAAAAATAAAATGATATGACAAAATACGCAACGCAACCCATGTGGGAAACGGAAAAAGATTCGGCTGTTGATGTATTGGAACAGGAATCACACAAATATCAAATTATTGTTTACAATGATGATGTGAATACTTTTGATTGGGTAATCGAATCGTTGATTGATGTTTGTGAACACACGCCAGAGCAAGCGGAACAATGTTCTATTTTGATTCACTACAAAGGTAAATGCGAAGTCTTGACGGGTGAATTAGAAGATTTAAAACCTCGATGCACAGAATTATTGAACCGAGGTTTAAGTGCAGAAATTATTTAGAATTTCTTAATAATCATATAAAGCAAAATCAGAATCGTCTAATGTTACATTGGACGATTTTTTGTTTTGATCACTCACTATATACGAATCATAGATCTTCTCGTAAACATGATTTTCTGTTTTTGTATCCACAACTTCTGTAGATTTTTCTGTAGAATTAATCACAAAAGGAGTTACAACCAATGCTAATAGCAATATACAAGCAGCAGCCCACCAAATATTGAAATGTACAACTTTTGTTTCTTTTTTATCAATAGTTTTCGATAAAATTGACTGTTCTAAATCGTCAAAATAATTAGTAGGGGTTGTATAATTTTCCTTTTGTTTTAAGCTTTTAAAATAAATTTCATCTTCTAAATTCTTAAAATAATTCTCTGGAACCTTAAAATTATTTTTTAATCCATTTTCTTTCATATCATTCATAAGACAAAAAAAAGTTAAAAAGGTTTAATCTTCATCCTCTAAAAATTCTTTAATTTTTGTAACTGCATGATGATAAGACGCCTTTAGCGCACCAACAGATGTTCCTGAAATTTCAGAAATTTGTTCATATTTCATTTCATCATAATATTTCATCATAAATACTACGCGCTGCTTTTCTGGCAAACTTGCAATCGCTTTTTGTAGTTTCAACTCAATTTCATCACCTGTAAAATACTCATCCGTAGATAAATCATCTGCAATATTCATCGAATAATCTTCAAACGAAACATTTTGTTCTTTAGCATTTTTATGAATAAAATTGATGGTTTCGTTATAAGTAATCCTAAAAATCCATGTCGATAATTTTGATTCATTTTTGAATGAATTCAAATTTTGATAGATTTTTATAAAAACATTTTGAGCAATATCATCTGCGTCTTCATGAATCAAAACCATACGACGAATTTGCCAATAAACTCTCTGATGATAATCTTTTACAAGAAGTTTAAAAGCCTGTTCCCAATCCTTATTTAAAATGTGATCTAATATTTTCTGATCCAATTGAATAATATTAAGCTGTAAAGCTATTAAATTTGAAATGATAAACTTCTAATAATTTTGAACATAATCAAGATTTTATATTTTTTTTATGAAATCAAATCCATATTCCACATATACTTAAGTATGAACCTATCAATAAAAGTATATTTCTATTGAAAAATTTATTTGGGCGTTCCTTCGCTCTTTTCCTTTCATTTATACGATTCATCAATTTCTTCTTAATAATTCAATAGCAAGTAATATAAATTGCTCGGTCGGGCTATCCGTTCCAATCTTTTGTAGAAAAAATTAGAAGTTATTACAGAAAATCCAATTCCTACAAAAGGATTTCCACTACTATCCCTAACGCGTGTTTAGCGGTAAGCGGTAAGCGGTAAGCGAAACTAATTTTTAGTCTACTCAATAATAAGAATTATGTTAAATAACTTAAGATTATATCAGAATAAAATTCTAAACAAACTATCCCCTTGAGGGGATTATAGGGGTGTTTTGGAAGTTATGAGTAGTAAATTCTGAGTTAGTTGTAAAAAGGA